>JAQGNK010000487.1 GCA_028291905.1 Polaromonas sp. | reverse complement strand
TGATCCTGACCAACCGCCTCAAGGTGCAGGGCTTCATCGTCAGCGAGCACATGGACATCTGGCCCGAGGCGCTGAAGGAACTCGGCACGCTGGTCGCCACCGGCAAGCTGCGCCCGCGCGAATCCGTCGCCCAGGGCCTGGAAGCCGCGCCTGAAGCCTTTCTGGGCCTGCTCAAGGGCAAGAACTTCGGCAAGCAACTGGTCAGGCTGATTTGAGTTTTTGAATGAAATGACATGCAGGAGGCGGCCATGGACATGACCCATGAAGTCTTCAACCAGCCTGATCCACTGGTCGGCTACAACCTGTTTAACGCCAACCGGCCGCTGCAGGATGCGTTGAAGTTCAATGCGCCGGGGCTGGACACGGCCGAGCTCCGGCAGCTCGGCGCCCGGCTGGGCACGCAGGAAATGCAGGCCCACGCCCGGCTGGCCAATGTGCATCCGCCCCGGCTGCACACTCATGACCGGTTTGGCCGGCGGATCGACCAGGTGGAGTTTCACCCCAGCTATCACGCGCTGATGGCGCTGTCTATTGGCGCTGGCCTGCACAGTGCCGATATGGCCCCCACGCTCCCCGCTGCGCGTGGTTCGCTGCCCTTGCAGGGCGCGACGCCGCCAGAGACGGCGCATCTTCAGGCTGTCCAAGCCCGCGCAGGCGGGCTCGGAGCCGCAGCCTTCAGCCCCGAGGGGGCTGCTGCGCCTGTGGCCCGGCAAAGCCGATTCCACGGCCCTGACTTGCGGGAAAGTTCTGCGCCCGTTTCCATCATTCCCACGCTTGTCGCTTCGGGTGCTGCGCTGTCCACCGAGGGGGATGCTTCTGCTGGAGGCGGCTCCGCGCTGAATCCCCAAAGCCCGTCGCCACATACAGAGCGAGCCGTCGGCTTCATGCTCTTCACCGAGCTGGAGCCGTCCAGCCTGTGCCCAATTTCCATGACCTATGCCGCCACGCCGGCACTTCGCGGCAACCCGGCGATTCATGCCGCCTGGGCGCCCCGCCTCGCCAGCCGGCAGTACGACCCGGCGCTCAAGCCCTGGCACGACAAGGCCGGCGTCACCATGGGCATGGGCATGACCGAAAAGCAGGGCGGCTCGGATGTGCGCGCCAACACCACGCGGGCCGCGCCCGATGGCGTTGACGCCTGGGGCCAGCGCTTTGCGGTCGCCGGCCACAAATGGTTTTTCTCGGCGCCGATGTGCGACGCCTTTTTGATCCTGGCGCAGACCCCTAGCGGCTTGTCCTGCCTGTTCCTGCCGCGCGTGCTGCCTGATGGAACGCTCAACGCGATTCATCTCCAGCGCCTGAAGGACAAGCTGGGCAACAAGGCCAATGCCAGCTCCGAAGTCGAATTCAGCCGCGCCACGGCCTGGCTGGTCGGGGAGGAAGGCCGGGGCGTGCCGCAAATCCTCGCCATGGGCACGATGACCCGGCTCGACTGCGCCCTGGGCACCAGCGGGCTGATGCGGCAGGCGCTCAGCCTGGCGCTGGACCACACGGCGCAGCGCCAGGCCTTCGGCAAGCCGCTGCTGGCCCAGCCGCTGATGCGCAACGTGCTGGCCGATCTTGCTATTGAAAGCGAAGCTGCCTGCGCATTATCTATAAGGCTTGCAAGCACTTTTGACCATCAAAACAATACCCACGAGCAGGCCCTGTCACGGCTCTTGACGCCGGTGGCCAAGTTCTGGATCTGCAAGCGCGGCAGCGCGTTTGCGCAGGAAGCCATGGAATGCCTGGGCGGCAACGGCTATGTGGAGGAGGGCGGCGAATGCATCATGGCCCGCATCTACCGCGAAATGCCGGTCAATTCGATCTGGGAAGGCGCCGGCAACATCATGGCGCTGGACCTGTTGCGCGCCCTCCGCAAACCCGAGGCCGTGGCCGCGCTGGCGCAGGAGCTGTCGGCTGCCAGGGGCGCCCATGCGGCGCTCGACCGGCTGGCTGCCGTGCTGCCGCTGCGCATCGAGGAAATGGCGTCCGAACTGCAGGCGCGCCGGCTGGCTCAGGATGTCGCGCTGGCCCTGCAGGCTGCGCTGCTGTGCCAGGGCGCGCCCAACGCCGTTGCCGACGCATTCTGCAATTCGCGGCTGGCCGGCGAGAGAGGCCAGACCTTCGGCACGCTGGCGGCCGGGACCGATTTCGACAGCATCATCGAGCGGGCCATGCCCCGCTGATTCAAAACCTAGATCAAGACCTAAAAATTTCAACCCAGGAGCCTCTCATGACCGTGACCACGCCCCCGACCCTGATCCTTCACCACTACCCGACCTCGCCCTTTGCCGAGAAAGTGCGGCTGATGCTGGGCTACAAGAACCTTTCCTGGAAATCGGTCGTGATTCCGATGATCAGCCCCAAGCCCGATGTGGTGGCCCTGACCGGCGGCTACCGCAAGACGCCGGTACTGCAGATCGGCGCCGACATCTACTGCGACACCGCGCTGATCGCCGATGTGCTGGAACACATCCAGCACCTGCCCACGCTCTACCCCGAGCCGAGCAAGGGCATGGCGCGCATCCTGGCGCAATGGGCCGACAGCACGCTGTTCTGGACCTCTATGGCCTACAACATGCAGCCCAGGGGGCTGGCCCAGATCTTCGACCACGCGCCGCTCGGCGCCGCACAGGCCTTTGCCGAAGACCGCAAGGCCATGAGCGCCGGCATGAGCCGCCAGCGCCCGCAGGATGCTGCTTCAGCCTACAAGTCCTATCTGCGCCGCCTGTCCGACATGCTCGACAACCGTCCGTTCATTCTGGGCGACATGCCCTGCATCACCGACTTTGCCGCCTACCACCCGCTCTGGTTCACGCGGGTTCGCACCTCGGTGCTGGCAGACATTTTGAACGCCACGCCGGCAGTGCTCGACTGGATGGACCGCATGGCCACGATTGGCCACGGGACGATGGAAAAATTCAGCGCGCAGCAAGCCATCGAAGTCGCCGCGACCTCGACGCCGGCGGCCCTGCATGACGATATCTTTCAGGACGAGCACGGCATTGCGCTAGGTAGCCAGGTCGTCATCACTGCCGAGAGCTTCGGCCTGGAGCCGACCCAGGGCGAACTGGTGGCCGCCACCCGCATGCACTACACCCTGCGCCGCACCGACGAGCGCGCCGGCCTGGTGCATGTGCATTTCCCGCGCATCGGTTACGCCCTCAAGGCCGCCAGCCCGGCATGAGCACCTTGAATGGCCCGCAGGGTATTGAATGGAGTTACCTCGCTTTTGATCAACTGACCACCGCACAGCTTTATGCCGTGCTGCAGTTGCGAAGCGAGGTGTTCGTGGTCGAGCAGGCCTGCATTTTCCAGGACCTCGATGGCAGCGATGACCAGGCCATGCACCTGGTGGGCACTCTGGATGGCGCTGTCGTGGCTTATGCGCGCTGCTTTGCCGCCGGCATCAAATATACCCAAGCCAGCATCGGCCGCATCGTCACCCATCCGTCGGCGCGGGGCAGCGGCGCAGGCCATGCACTGGTTGAGAAGGCCATTGCCTGCTTGCTTCGCCAGCATGGCCCGCTGCCAATCCGGATTGGCGCGCAGGCCCGGCTGGAAGCCTTCTACGGTCGGCACGGGTTTAAAAAGTCCGGTGCGCCCTATGTTGAAGACGGCATTCCCCATATGGAAATGCTGCGCAGCCATTAAATGACACTAAAAGGAGACAGTTGATGATCACGAATTTCAACGGCAAGACCGCTGTGCTGACGGGGGCTGGTTCGGGTTTTGGCCTGGAGTGCGCCCGCATCGGCGCCAAACTCGGCATGAACCTGGTGTTGGTCGATGTGCAGCAGGATGCGCTCGACCAGGCCAGCGCCGAGATGACGGCCGCAGGCGCGCAGGTGCTGGCCTTCAGGCTCGACGTTGCCAATGCCGAGCAGATGCAGGCCATGAGCCAGGCGGTGTTCGAGCGCTTTGGCGCGCCGAACTTCGTCTTCAACAATGCCGGTGTCGGCTCCGGTGGCCTGGTCTGGGAAAACAGCGTCAGCGACTGGGAATGGGTGCTGGGCGTGAACCTGTGGGGCGTCATCCATGGCATTCGGCTGTTCACCCCAATGATGCTGGAGGCTGCCGCCAAAGACCCCGACTGGCAAGGCCATATCGTCAACACCGCCAGCATGGCCGGCCTGCTCAATCCGCCCAACATGGGCGTGTACAACGTGAGCAAGCATGCGGTGGTGTCGTTAAGTGAAACGCTGTATCAGGATTTGCGGCTGGTCAGCGACCAGATCGGCGCCAGCGTGCTGTGTCCCTATTTCGTACCAACCGGCATCAGCCAGAGCCACCGCAACCGGCCGGCGGAAGTGGGTAACCAGAAACCCACCCGTAGCCAGCTGATTGGACAGGCGATGACCGACAAGGCGGTCGGCTCCGGCAAGGTCACGGCGGCAGAAGTGGCGCAAAAAGTGTTCGATGCCCTGGCCGCCGACCAGTTCTATATCTTCAGCCATCCCAGGGCGCTCGGCAACGTGCAAAGCCGCATGGAAAGCATCCTTCAGCAGACCAATCCGGCGGACCCCTTTGGCGAACGTCCCGAAATTGGCCGCGACCTGAAAGCGGCCTTGCGCGCAGCCTGAATGGATGGCCTGCGCCATTGGGCTGCCTGCTTGGCCCTGGCGCGCTGGCCCACTGGCACATGCCCCCATAGGCACCGGCATGACCTGAAGTGGCAAGGCGCTTAGGCCATTGCGGTCTTTGGTCTTTGGTCTTTGGTCTTTGGTCTTTGGTCTAGGCCAGCCGGACTCGGGCGGTCTGCCGCGTTGTTTTTCTCACCGATAGCGCTCCTATCGGCTCCAAAAAGACGCCTTGCAGCCCATCCGGATCCGACTGCCACAGCCTTGTCAGAGTCATGCAGAAGCATCCTTAATTAGGATTAACTATTTACAGGGTTATGTAAATACTAATTATTACTAATTCAATAAATTTGTTACATAATTAAAGTCGCTAATATCTGATTTTTTAATCTGCTTTTGATGGATTTTTAAGATGACTTGTAGTTTTTATATATTTATTGATAGTTCTAATAAATCCGAACCAGACAGTTTTGCCTTGCAATTTCAGTAACTGGTCGTAATTAGCGACTCAAGGGAGTAGATTTTTATTCGTTTTTGCGTATCAATACACCCTGGGTGTAAACATGAGAACTTAATAAGTAACAAATTTCTAACCAGAAGTCACCCAACAGCCGTAAGCTGTTCTCAGTTGTCTCATGCTTGAAAAGTCTGGTAGAAAACCAAAGTTCGGGGAAAATTCATGGAATTTCGTAACGAGTCTGAAGTCGCGTCAGACTTTCTGATCAAAAACAGTGCCATGTCGTCGGGCCATCACCTGGCGCCCCACAGTGGCTTGCCCTCCATGTGGCCAGGATTCCTCACGGGCCAGGCCGAACAGCCGGTTCGCGTTCTGCTGGTTGATGATGACCCGCACATGAGCCGTGTGATTGCGCATGAACTGCTCGCTGATCTGCGTATCAACCTGCTCGGGCAGGGCGGCAGCGTCAGGGAAGGGCGCCGGCTGATCAGCCAGAACGAGTTCGACGTGATGCTGGTGGACCTGAACCTGGGCGATGGCACCGGCTTTGCGTTGATTGAATACATGAAAACCGTGCGTCCCATGGCCGAGGCTATCGTCATTTCAGCCATGGAAGACGAGCAGCATGCCCTGCATGCGTTCGAGCTGGGCGCCACCGGCTACTTGGTCAAGAATTCCTGGTTCGGTAATTTTCCGCAGGCTGTGCTTCAGGTGGTCAATGGCGGCGCCTCGATCACGCCCAATCTGGCGCGCCGGCTGCTGAGCAAGTTCGAGCCGCCGGCCAACAGCAGCCACACGCTGCCGCAGACGAAAAGCAAGGAAAAGCTTTCCGAGCGCGAAAAGGAAGTTCTCAAGCTGGTCGCCTCGGGCTACACCAGCACCGAAATTGGCGCTCGGCTGATCATCAGCGGGCAAACCGTCAATACGCACATCAAGAATATTTACCGCAAGCTGAATGTTCGCACTCGTGCGCAAGCCGTAAGTTTCGCGGCAATTCGCGGGCTTTTTTAGCAGCCCACGCTTGCTAGCCGAATACGGCGGCGCAGCTGTCCAGCTAGGTGCCTTGCTGAGCGGCGCGGTGGCCCTGGCTGGCATGGCGCTTGCGACCCGTGCCTGGAAAGCGCAGCACAGCCCATTCGATTTTGCCTATGCCATCTGCATGGCTGGCTGGCTGGCTTACCTTGTGGCTGGCAGTCTGGGGGCTGGAGCAGATGCTTTCAATCCGTTGTTTCTTTTCGTGCGGCATGCTGGCTACCAGGTTTTTGTGGCTGGGGTTACCTTCTTTCTTCTTGTCAGTGTTTCCGCTACCGGCATCAAGATGCACTGGCTGTGGATGGTGCAGGGCACTGCTGGACTCTTTTTGCTGTCTGCCGGAACTGGGTATGTATTTCTGGCCCCAGAGACGGCCTACCGGTTATGGGTAATGCTCAATCTTGCCTGTGTCACGGTCCTGACACTGTATCTGGGGCTGAGCCTGTACCTTTACCTGGAGCGTGATTTTGCCTACCGGCGTTACCTCGCTTTTGGCGCCAGCCTGCAGGAATTGGGTATTTGTTGTGACTATTTCCTGCTGAGTGAAAACGTGCGCGCAGGCCCGACGCCGGTTCAGTCCGCCTATGTTTTTTGCCTGCATATGGTCTGGTTGCTGATTACCCAGCGCATCAAGGTATTTCAGCCGGCGCTCATGGCGGGTGCGCATGAGGCTGTGAGCCCTCATGGTTCATCATCTGAGAGTTTCTCTGGTTATTTTCTAGATACCCATTCTCCAAAGCAGGCAGTCAACGATGAGCGGCGCCGCATTGCACAGGATCTGCACGATGGCGTGGGCTCCCAGCTGGTCAATGTCCTGTCAACGCTTGATCCCCGCGTACCAGATCAGCGGCAGCTCGCGCTTGCGTTGGAGCAGTGCCTGCTGGACCTCAAGATCATGGTGGACAGCATTGAAAGCACGGAAGGATGCGTTCTTGATGCCTTGGGCCGGTTGCGCTACCGAGTGCAGCCCGCGCTGGACAAACTGGGCATTCAGATGGCTTGGACAGTTGATGTCGATGGGCCGCTGCAGGATTTTTGCGGAGATCGTGCCCGGCAGGTCTTGCGCATGACCCAGGAAATCCTGTCGAACATCATGCGCCATGCCCATGCCAGCGAAGTCCAGGTGATATGCCGCTATCAACCCAAAAGCGATTCCCTGCAGCTTGAAGTGCAGGACAATGGCTGCGGCATGGCGCCTCAAGAGGCAGGCTTGCCGACTGGAAAGGGGCTGGAGGGCCTTCGGCGCCGGGCTGGCAAGCTGGGCGGCCATCTGGAGATTGTGACTGGCGCGACAATCGGCACCTGCATTCGGCTCCTGGTGCCACTGCATGAGCTTGGCGACAAGAAAGGCTGAGCAGCCGCTTGCGCTTGGGCTAAGGCAAGCTGTTTCACAT
>JAQGNK010000383.1 GCA_028291905.1 Polaromonas sp. | reverse complement strand
GTCTGCCCGAGCTGGTCGGCGGCGGCGGTGATGGTGCCGCTGTCCACCACGGTGCGAAAGGCGAGGAGTTCTTCGATGGTGGTCTGCATGGCGTATCCGGAAACTATGAAACGTGGATTGTTGCTTGACAGTCAACTATGTTGTGAGAGGAACAGGCTTTTTCTGCAAGGATCGAGCGCCCAGACTCCGGGCTTCGAGAAATTTTTATCCCTTTTGACGCGGAGCCTTTTCATGCCCATCGCCCTTCTTGCGCTGACGATCAGCGCGTTTGCCATCGGAACGACGGAGTTCGTCATCGTCGGCCTGCTGCCCACCGTGGCCGCCGACCTGCAGGTCAGCCTGCCGTCGGCCGGGCTACTGGTCAGTCTGTACGCGCTCGGCGTGGCCATCGGCGCACCGGTGCTGACCGCGCTGACCGGCAAGCTGCCGCGCAAGACCCTGCTGCTGAGCCTGATGGCGCTGTTCACGCTGGGCAACCTGCTGGCTTGGCAGGCGCCGGGCTACGGCTCGCTGGTGGCCGCGCGCATCCTGACCGGGCTGGCGCACGGCGTGTTCTTCTCCATCGGCTCGACCATCGCGACCGGCCTGGTGCCCAAGGAAAAGGCCGCCAGCGCGATTGCCATCATGTTTACCGGGCTCACGGTGGCACTGGTCACGGGCGTGCCGCTGGGTACCTTCATCGGCCAGCATTTCGGCTGGCGCGAAACCTTCCTGGCCGTGTCGGCCCTGGGCGCCATTGCCTTTGCGACCAGCCTGCTGTTCATACCGCGCAGCATCAAACACACGCCGCCGGCCTCGCTGGCGCAGCAGTTCAAGGTGCTGGCCCAGCCGCGCCTGCTGCTGGTTTATGCGACCACGGCGGTGGGTTATGGCGGCTCCTTCATTCCGTTCACCTTCCTGGCGCCCATCTTGCAGCAGTCGGGCTTCGGTGCCGGTGCCATTGGCTGGGTGATGCTGGTATATGGCGTGTCGGTGGCCGCTGGCAATATCTGGGGCGGCCGACTGGCTGACCGCAAGGGGCCGATTGCCGCGCTCAAGCTCATCTTTGCGCTGTTGGCGGCCGTGCTGCTGGTCTTCAATTTCACCGCGCCGCATCCCTGGCTGGCGGTTGCCACCATCTTGCTGTGGGGCGCCGTGGCTTTTGGCAATGTGCCGGGCCTGCAGGTGTATGTGGTGCGCCAGGCCGAGCGCCACACGCCGCAGGCAGTGGACGTGGCTTCGGGCCTGAACATTGCCGCCTTCAACCTCGGCATCGCTTTTGCCGCCTGGGCCGGTGGCCTGGTGGTGACGCATCTGGGCGTGATGCACACGCCGTGGATTGGCGCCGGGGTGGTGCTCGGCGCGCTGGCCCTGACGTTCTGGAGCGGGCGGCTTGATCAGCGGGAAGGCCTGCTTGCCCAGGCTGCGGTGCGCGGCAGGGTCTCGGCGCATTGATTGGGTCGTTTCTGAAAATTTCATCAGCCAGTGACACCCGTGCATCACACATGCCGGTGCGCCCGCGACTTCGCCTCTTCTGGCGGCAGCTGCTCGGCCCGCTCATGCAGCGCCTGCATGATCCGGCACTGCGGCCCGCTGCCGTCGCAGCGGGCGCGCAGGGCGGTCAGGTCGTCCTTGAGCACCTGCAGTTCGGCCAGGCGCTCGGCCACATGGGCTATGTGCGCCTGCAGCGCGGCATTGGCCGCCGCGCAGTCGTCCTTGCGCGACAGGTCCAGGTTCAGCAGGGTGCGCACCTCATCGAGCGACATGTCCATCGCCCGGCACAGCCGGATGAAGCGCAGCTGGTGGATGTCGCCGTCGGTGTAGCCCCGGTAGCTGTTGGCGGTGCGGGCGCCGGCGGCCAGCAGGCCTTCCTTTTCATAAAAGCGGATGTTGGCGGCGCTGACGCCGCTCAGCGCGGCGGCTTTCCCGATCAGGTGCAGGGGTTTTGTCGCAGGCATGGCTTGACCTTCAAGTGGCTTCAGGGTTTTTAATCGTCGCACAGGATGAAAAAACCATGAACGACTGCTGCCATCACACTACTAAAAACCCGGTCATTGCCGACCCGACCGACAGGACCGACAGGAGCGACAAAGCCGAGACCCCTGCCATGGCGGGCGCCAACGCAGCCGCGTCCTTGCCCGCGAGTGAGGGCACGGCCACGGCCTCCACCCGCTTTCGCATCCCGTCGATGGACTGCTCGGTGGAGGAAACCGATATCCGCCGCGTGCTGGCCGGCGTGCAGGGCATCCGCTCGCTCAACTTCCAGCTGGTGGCGCGCACCCTGACCATCGATGCGCAGCCGGACGCGCTGCAGGCGGCGGTCCTGGCGATTGGCCAGGCGGGCTACAAGATGCAGCCGTTTGCCGCCACCCAGGCCAGTGCCGCCGCGCCAGCCGGCCAGGGCCACGCGCCCGGCCATGAAGCGGGCCACGCACATGCGCAGGGCCATGCGCAGGAGGGCAGCGATGAAGGCGGCCACGACCACGCGCATGACCACGGCGCCGCCGGCCTGCCGGCCGTGCTGCCCCGGCTGCTGGCCGCGCTGGCGCTGGCCGGTGCGGCCGAGGCCATCGGCTTTCTGGCGCCGGCTACCCTGCCCTGGAAAATCGCCGGCATGGCGGTCGCCCTGCTGGCGATTTTCCTGGCCGGGCTGGAGGTCTATCAAAAAGGCCTCGCCGCCCTGCTCAAAGGCCGGCTCAACATCAATGCGCTGATGGCGGTCGCCGTCACCGGGGCCTTCCTGATCGGCCAGTGGCCCGAGGCGGCGATGGTGATGGCGCTGTATTCCATCGCCGAGCTGATCGAGGCGCTGGCGGTGGACCGCGCCCGCAACGCCATCCGGGGCCTGATGGCGCTGGCGCCCGAGGACGCCGAGCTGCGCCAGCCCGGCGGCGGCTGGGCCACCGTGGCGCTGGCCGATGTGCCGCTGGGCGCGACGGTGCGCGTGCGGCCGGGCGGGCGCATTCCGCTCGACGGCCTGATCACCGCCGGCGCCAGCGCGGTGGACCAGGCGCCGGTCACCGGCGAGAGCCTGCCGGTGGACAAGAGTGTGGGCGACAGCGTCTTCGGCGGCACCATCAGCCAGACCGGCGAGCTGACGCTGACGGTGACGGCAGCTGCCGCTGACAGCACGCTGTCCCGCATCATCCACGCGGTCGAGCAGGCCCAGGCCACGCGCGCACCGATGCAGACTTTCATCGACCGCTTCGCCGCCCGCTACACGCCGGCGGTGTTCCTGCTGGCGCTGGCGGTGGCGCTGCTGGCGCCGCTGTTGCTGGACTGGACCTGGGGCGAGGCGCTGTACAAGGCCCTGGTGCTGCTGGTGATCGCCTGCCCGTGCGCGCTGGTGGTGTCCACGCCGGTCACCATCGTCAGCGGCCTGACGACGGCGGCGCGGCGCGGCATCTTGATCAAGGGCGGCGCCTACCTGGAATCGGCCCGCCGCCTGAAGGCTGTGGCGCTCGACAAGACCGGCACCCTGACCGAGGGCCGGCCGGCGCTGGCCGAGCTGCAGCTGTGGGGCGGCGCGGATCAGGCGCTGGCGCGGCAGATCGCCGCCAGCCTGGCGGGCCGCTCGGACCATCCGGTGTCCATCGCCATCGCGCAGGGCCTGGCGCAGCAAACTCAAGCAGTGCGGCAAGTGCCGGCAGTTCCTTCAACGCGCCAGCTCGAGCCGGCGCCAATCGCCAGCGACCACGGCCCGGTGCAAGACAAGTTCTGGGCTCCGCTGGACATCGACAGCTTCGAGGCGCTGGCCGGGCGCGGCGTGCAGGGCCGCATCAAGGGCAAGCTGTATGCGCTGGGCAACCACCGGCTGATGCACGAGCGCGGCCAGTCGTCGCCCGCGCTGCAGGCCGCGCTGGCGCTTCATGAAACCCAGGGCCGAACCCTGACGCTGCTGGCCGGCGAGCAGGGCGTGCTGGCGATTTTCGCGGTGGCCGACACGATCCGGGAGACTTCCCGGCAGGCGGTGGCCGAGCTGAAGGCGCTGGGCGTGACCCCGGTCATGCTCAGCGGCGACAACCTTGCCACCGCCACGGCCATAGCCCGGCAGGCCGGCATCGACGAGGTGCGCGCCGAGCTGCTGCCCGAGGACAAGCTGGCCGCCGTCGGCCAGTTGCAGCGACAGTACGGCTTGAGTGGCATGACCGGCGACGGCATCAACGACGCGCCGGCGCTGGCGCAGGCCGACATCGGTTTTGCCATGGGCGGGGCCGGCACCGACATTGCCATCGAGACGGCCGACGTGGTCATCATGAACGACGACCTGCGGCGCATTGCCGAGACCATTCGACTGTCGCGCCGCACGCATGCGGTGCTGTGGCAGAACATCGTGCTGGCGCTGGGCATCAAGGCGGTGTTCCTGGCGCTGGCCATGCTGGGCACTGCGACGATGTGGATGGCCGTGTTTGCCGACGTGGGCGCCAGCCTGCTGGTGGTGGCCAACGGGCTGCGGCTGCTGCGCTGCAAGGGCTGAACAAAGTGTGGCAGAAAATATCAGGAATTCAAGCCAATATGGCCTCTGGCCCAGTTATAGCCTGCGCAAGCAGCTATTAAAAACGGAGCAAAAACGCTTGGCGCCGCCCAGGCGAAGTGCTTCGCGCCATACCGCTCAATCCACCAGAGGCAACCCCGGCAGGAATTCGATGCCAGTGCGCTTGACCAATTCGGCATAACTGATGGGCGCTGTCGCTTGGGCTGCATTGTTGTTGAGGTACCAGTGCGCCCAGGCCCGGCTTTGGGCTTCGTCATAGACGAGCTTGAACAGATACTTGGGCACCCGCACCTTGCCCGGACCGATGGCCCGGCTTTTGGCAATGCTGGGCGCATACACCGGCCCGGTGATGACATAGACATTGCCGCTGGCGCGAGCCGCGTATTTTGTAGTGGCCGCCTCGACCGAGGTGCGCCACACCCCGCGGTTTTGGCGCAACGCCTGGGGCACCATGTTGGCCAGGGAAAAGCTCTGCGCCATCGCCTGCACCGTGGGCATCTGGTCGGCCGGCGCCAAGTGGCCTTTGTCGAGCCCGCTGCCCGCGTAGTCGGCCAGCTTGGCCCGCTCAGCCTCTGGCAGCCGTGCATCGGCAAAGAATTTATTGCTCCGCTCTTCGTCGGCATCCCTGATAGAAGCGCGGTTGAGCTTTTGGGCGACATAGACCGCCGTCTTGCTCTCGCCAGAGTGCAGGATGGCAAAGGCGTCGTAGCACAGCGCCCGCTGGTTTGGGCGGGGCTTGACCACAGGAGGGTTGCCATCAGCGAAGAACTGCGGACAGGCTGAAAAAGCCCCGCCCGTGCCGGCCGTGCGCACTGGTCTGCTGGGCGCAGGCGCAGATCCCGCAGCAGCGCCAGCAGGTCCTGGCGCTGCGCTTGGCAAGCTGGCTTGGCCGGCCTGCTGGCGCACGGCCGTGCCCAAGCCGATCAGCAGTGCCTGCAGCCGGGCACCAGCGGCGGCCAGCTCGCGCTCGCCGGGCAGTTCGGTGCACGAGTGCAGCGAGACGCCTGCGGCCAGGGTCAGCGCGAGGCCGACCAGGCGGGCAGTGTTACGGGCGGGCGGGCGGCGGGCGTGTTTGCGTTTGGTCATAAGCTGGTCGGGAAATGAACCTGGCATTGTCGGTCCACGACGACCGGCAAGTCGCCATCCATTACCGCAAAACTGTC
>JAQGNK010000377.1 GCA_028291905.1 Polaromonas sp. | reverse complement strand
CCAGAGCTTCGCGCTGTTCCCGCACCTGTCGGCGCTGGACAACGTGGCCTTCAGCCTGAAGATGAAGGGCATGGGCAAGGCCGAGCGGCTGTCCCGCGCCAGGGATTTGCTTGACCGAGTGGCGATGAGCGCCCTGGCCGGGCGCAAGCCCGCCGAACTCTCGGGCGGCCAGCAGCAGCGCGTGGCGCTGGCCCGCGCCCTGATCACCCAGCCCAGGGTGCTGCTGCTTGACGAGCCGCTGTCGGCGCTGGACCCGTTTTTGCGCATCCAGATGCGGGCCGAGCTGCGCCGCTGGCAAAAGGAATTGGGCCTGACCTTCATCCACGTCACCCATTCGCAGGAAGAAGCGATGGCGCTGGCCGACACCATGGTGGTCATGAACCACGGGTTGATCGAGCAGGTCGGCTCGCCGCATGAAATCTATAACCGCCCGGCCTCCGAGTTCGTCGCCCGCTTCATGGGCGGGCACAACGTGCTGGACACCCCGAGCGGAAAAATCGGCGTTCGCACCGACCACATCCGGATCGCGCCCGAAAGCCAGGCCGCGCCCGACGGGCTGCACAACAAGCGGGCCGTCATCACCGATGTCGAGTACCAGGGAACCTATGTGCTGCTGGGCCTGCAAAACCCCGGCGTGTCCCAAACCGCCCACACCACGGCCGAGCTGTCGGTGATGGTGTCCGAAGCGGCGTTTGCCGCCCAGCCCTATGCGCTGGGCGAGGCGGTGCAGTTGTCCTGGGCGCCCGAGGCGGCGCACAGCCTGCAGGCCGGGCGCCGCGCCGCCGTCGCGGCCTGAAATCATTTCGCCGCCACCCGCCGCTTTTTCTCTTTTTCTTCACTGCCTTCCCACCGCCCTCTTCGCAAGAAGATTCACCCGCCACCAGGAGTTCTCACCATGTCCGATTTCCCGCATCAAAAAGACACCACCTCTGGCGTGCAGCGCCGCACCCTGCTCAAGGGCACGGCCGGCATGGCCGGCATCCTGGCCGCCGGCATGGCGCCTGCCGTGCATGCGCAGGAAAAAATCGTCCTACGCTACCTCGGCACCGCCGTGAACCAGGACAAGGCGATTGCCGAGAAGTTTGAAAAGGACACCGGCATCAAGATCCAGTACGTGGCTGTGACCACCGACGACGTGACCAAGCGCGCCGTCACCGCGCCCAACAGCTTTGATCTGATCGACACCGAGTATTTTTCGCTGAAAAAAATCGTGCCGACCGGCAACTTGAAGGGCATCGATGTCAAGCGCATCAAGAACGCCGACAAGATCACGCCGCTGTTCACCACCGGCATGGTGGCTGGCAAGGCGGTCGGCGACCAGGGCACCGCGCCCAAGAAGGTGATCTACCTCGAAGGCGAGAAAAGCAAGGTCTTCGCCAAGAGCCCGACGCAGTTCATGTCGCTGATTCCCACGGTGTACAACGCCGACACGCTGGGCATCCGGCCCGACCTGATCAAGCGGCCGATCAATTCCTGGGCCGAGCTGCTGAACCCCGAGTTCAAGGGCAAGGCCGCGATTTTGAACATCCCGTCCATCGGCATCATGGACGCGGCCATGGTGGTCGAGGCCATGGGCCTGTACAAATACCCCGACAAGGGCAACATGACGAAGAAGGAAATCGACCTGACCATCAAGACGTTGATTGAAGCCAAGAAGGCCGGCCAGTTCCGCAGCCTGTGGAAGGACTTCAACGAGTCGGTCAACCTGATGTCTTCCGGCGAAGTGGTGATCCAGTCGATGTGGAGCCCTGCCGTGACCGCCGTGCGCACCAAGGGCATTGCCTGCAACTTCCAGCCGCTCAAGGAAGGCTACCGCGCCTGGGCCGCCGGCTTCGGCCTGCCCGCCACGCTGTCGGGCCGCAAGCAGGACGGCGCCTATGAATTCATCAACTGGTTCCTCGACGGCTGGGCCGGCGCCTACCTGAACCGCCAGGGCTACTACAGCGCCGTGCTGGACACCGCCAAGTCCAAGATGGAAGCCTATGAGTGGGCCTACTGGATGGAAGGCAAGCCCGCCACCCAGGACATCAAGGGGCCCAACGGCGACCTGCTGGCCAAGCTGGGCGCGGTGCGCGACGGCGGCAGCTACGAAGCCCGGATGGGCGGCATCGCCTGCTGGAACGCGCTGATGGACGAGAACAACTACATGGTCCAGAAATGGAATGAGTTTGTCGCTGCCTGATTTTTGGATACCCGTTTTTGCTCCTTCCCCCTTTGGGGGAAGGTTGGGATGGGGGCCAGCGCAGCTCGAACGCCAGCGGCCGGTCTTTGGGGCAGTCGGGCTGCAGGCTTGATGGGGCTGAATTCGGATTCGGGGAGGCCCCCATCCCCGCCTTCCCCCAGCGGGGGAAGGAGCAAGTCAGCAGCAGCGCGGTTACTTGAACAACTTTGCTTCGTTTGCCGCGCAGACAGGCAACTTTTTATGGAATCATCATGAGCGCTCCTGCCATCACCGCCCACTCCAGCCCCGCCAGGGCGCCCGGCCGGTCGCTGGCCGCCTGGTGGCAGGCGCTGCCGCTGACGGCGGTGTTCGTGCTGTTTTTCCTGATCCCGCTGGCGCTGATCCTGATGGTCAGCTTCTGGGACTTCAACGAGTACGAGCTGCTGCCCGGCTTCACCTTTAAAAACTACGTCTCGATCTTCGAGGGCTGCGGCAACACGTCCGAGATGTGCGTGACCTTCAAGACCTACCTGTCCACCTTCAAGTTCAGCATCCTGGTCTGGCTGATCACGGGGGTGACCGGCTTCGCGGTGTCGTATTTCCTGGCCTTCCATGTGCGCTCGCCGGGCGTGCAGACGCTGCTGTTTGTGCTGTGCACGATTCCGTTCTGGACCTCCAACGTAATCCGCATGATCTCGTGGGTGCCGCTGCTGGGCCGCAACGGCCTGGTCAACCAGAGCCTGGTCGGCCTGGGCGTGGTGAACCAGCCGATCGAGTGGCTGCTGTTTTCCGACTTTTCGGTGGTGCTGGCATTTGTCCACCTCTACACCATGTTCATGATCGTGCCGATCTTTAATTCCATGATGCGCATCGACCGCAGCCTGATCGAAGCCGCCAACGACAGCGGCGCCTCGGGCTGGCAGACGCTGTGGAACGTCATCATTCCGCTGTCGCGCACCGGCATCATCATCGGCTCGATCTTCGTCATCACCATCGTGATGGGCGACTTCGTGACCATCGGCGTGATGGGCGGCCAGCAGATCGCCTCCATCGGCAAAATCATCCAGGTGCAGACGTCTTACCTGCAGTTTCCGCTGGCGGCGGCCAATGCAGTCATCCTGCTGGCGCTGGTGCTGATGATCATCGCGGCACTGACCCGGCTGGTCGATATTCGCAAGGAATTGTGATGCCCCCACGGTCGTTCACTTCGTGTAACTCCCTGCCCCCTGGGGGGGCTGCTGCGCTTGCAGGGCGCCACGCCGCCAGAGCCGGCGCATCTGAAGGCTGTCCAAGCCCGCGCAGGCGGACTTGGAGCCGCAGCCTTCAGCCTGCGGTCTGGCAAAGCCAGTCCCGCGGCCCCTGCTTGCGTGAGGTCCGTCCCGAATTACCTGTAGCGGTGCTTGCGTGCCGGGAGTATGCCCATGTCTGACAAACGCCCCGCCGCCTTCTGGTTTCTGGCGCTCTTTTTTGCGCTCTTCGTGCTGTTTTTGTACGGGCCGATGCTGGTCATCGTGGTGCTGAGCTTTCAGGGCCCCGAGGGCGGCCTGACCTTTCCGCTGCGCGGCCTGTCGCTGCACTGGTTCGCCAAGCTGGCCGAAGGCCTGGGCGTGGTCGATATCGGCGCGGCCCTCAGGCGCTCGCTCGGCCTGGGCCTGGCGGTGATGGCCTTCACCGTGGTGTTCTCGGTGCTGGCCGGGCTGGCTTTTCGCAAGAAGCTGGCCGGCGGCAACACGCTCTTTCTGATCGTCGTGGCCAGCCTGATCATGCCGTCGATCATCGTATCGCTGGGCATCGGGCTGGAATTTAGGCTGCTCGATACCGGCATCAAGCACATGCTCGAAACCCTGGGCATGACCGGCACGCTGGAAGGCTACGGCACGGCGCTCGGCCTCTTCACCTCGGCGCTCGGCGCGCACCTGACCTGGACGCTGCCGTTCGGCCTGCTCATCATGTTTGCCATCTTCAACCGCTTCAACCCGGCCTATGAGGAAGCCGCCCGCGACCTGGGCGCCACCCCCTGGCAGGGCTTTAGGCATGTGGTGCTGCCGCTGATCGCGCCGTCGGTCATTGGCATCGGCATGTTCGGCTTCACCCTGAGCTGGGACGAAATCGCCCGCACCTCGCAGGCCATCGGCGATGTCAACACCCTGCCGCTGGAGCTGCAGGGCCTGACCAGCACCGTCACCACGCCGTCGATCTATGCGCTGGGCACGGTCACCACGGTGGTGTCGCTGCTGGTGATGGGCCTGGCCATGGGCCTGGCCTGGTGGCTGGGCCGCCGGCAGAAAAAGGGCGCCTGATGAAGGCCGCAGCCCCGCCCGCGCCCGTCGCGCTGCCACTGCCTTCACTGACCGACGGCGACATCTACGAGCGCGTGGTGTCGGCCATCCTCGACCACCGGCTGCCGCCCGGCACAAAGCTGATCGAGGACAAGCTGGCCAGCGCCTTCGGCGTGTCGCGCACCCGCATCCGCCCGCTGCTGGTGCGCCTGGCCAATGAGCAGGTCGTCACCCTCACGCCCAACCGGGGCGCCACCATCACCCAGCCGACCGAGCAGGAGGCGCGCGAGGTGTTCGAGGTGCGGCGAATGATCGAGCCCACGCTGGTGGCGCTGTTCATCGCCAGCGCGAGCGAAGCCGACGTGGCCCAGCTCAGGCAATGCATCGACGAGGAAGAGACCGCCCGCCTGGCCGGCGACATGCGCCGCGCCATCCGGCTGGCAGGCGATTTTCATCTTTTGATTGCCGAGCGCGCCGGCCACCAGACGCTGGGCCGCATCCTGCGCGAGCTGATCTCGCGCACCTCGCTCATCCTGATGGCCTACAGCGTGGCCCATGACCGGATTCACGAAGAAGCCACCAGCTGCGGCTGCCTGGAGCACCGGGCGCTGCTCGATGCGATTCGCCTGTGCGATGCGGCCGAAGCGCAGCGCCGCATGCGCGAGCACCTGACG
>JAQGNK010000346.1 GCA_028291905.1 Polaromonas sp. | reverse complement strand
TAGATCTTGCGCGAGCCGGGGAAGGGCGTGCGGGTGATGCGGCTGGTCAGGTCGGCTGCATCGACGGAAAGATTGGTTTTGGCCATGGCTGTCTCCAGAAAAGGTGGGTGCCTGCCTGGGGAGCCGGAGTTGCCCTGAGCCATGCGCGCTGCCTTTTTGACGGTGCGATGACGGACTTGCCGGAGCCAAAGTGCCTTGTTTCCTACGCGGGGATGATCCCGATCAGGTTCAGCGGGTCTCGCACATTTGCGATCTCAGCCTCGGATGAAAAAACATCCTCGGCACCCCGACAAGCTGCGGCGATTGTAAGCACGGGTGCCGGCAGCGGGCAAGCCCCGCCTTGATGCCGGCGGCCAGCGTCAGCCGAAGCGGCTGGCCTGGCCGACCAGCTTTTTGGCCAGCTCGTCCATCAGCGCCGAGGTGACCTGCGCGGCCGGGTAGCGGGTGTTGAGGATGCCGAAGCCGTCGACGTTGCTGATGCGAAAGGCCATCGCGCCGGTGTCGTGGTCGGGCGTGAGGGTGATGAAGGCGCGGGCCTCGGTCTGGTAGTCGAACACATAGGCCAGCAGCTTGTTGCTCTCCGGGTGGCGCTGCTCCTTGCGCTCATGCGGCACATGGCCGAAGGACAGGCGCTGGGTGACCCGCTCCAGGTCGGGCGGAAAATTGACCGACACGCTGTGGGTGGCCACTGCTCCGGTGGCCGGCCGCAAGTCCCAGCCCATGGCGATGTAGTCGCACACCTCGGCATTGCGCAGCATCTTGCGGCGCGCGTCGCAGCGAAAGTTGAGCTGCACCAGGTCCGGGAACGGCGCCTTGCCGTCCAGGCTGTAGGCGCCGGCGGCGGGCGGCCTGATGACGTTGAGCTGGGCGCACAGGTCCTGCAGGTAAACCACCGCCATCCGGCAGGCCACCTCGCAGGCCTTGCCGTTGACGGCAAAGTCATGCAGCGCGCCGGACTGCAGGCCCTGCAGCGCGCTGGCCCTGCTTTTCAGCTCCGACAAAAAACTCATGGCAATCCCAGTCCCCGGTGTAGTTCGAATCCCAAAAGCATAGCGCAGCCACTGGCTGACGAGGCACTGAATTTGCCAGGCAGGGCGCTGCATC
This sequence comes from Polaromonas sp., assembly GCA_028291905.1. Lineage (GTDB taxonomy): Bacteria > Pseudomonadota > Gammaproteobacteria > Burkholderiales > Burkholderiaceae_C > Polaromonas. The sequence goes on along the minus strand of JAQGNK010000346.1, from coordinate 4,865 downwards.
AGCGTTTGGCCAGCCGGACGTTCCCTGCCCGCCAACCGCGTCCGGCACGGCCTGCGCCCCCGGTTTTCATTCAACTTTACAAACCATCACCGCCGGGCAATGCCGGCGATACACAGGCGCGCCAGACTTGCCTTCAACCTGTCGCTGTTTCCCGGCTCTGCGGCTATCGAGCGCTCCGGCGGTATCAGGCGCCTTCCTGTCAGTTCTGCAGTTGTTCATCCTCAAAGGACGTTTTCCATGAAATTCGCACTCAAATCCCTGAACGGTCTTGTTCTTGCCGGCCTGCTGGCCACCGCTGGCGCCAGCGCCATGGCCCAGGACGCGGCCGCCATTCCTCCGCCGGCCGCCGGCGCAGCCGCCACGGCCAAGCCGCCTGCCGGCCATGGCCCGCGCCAACAGATGGGCGACCACAAGAGCGGCGACCACAAGATGGGGCAGCACAGGATGGGCCATCGCGATCCGGCCCGGATGCAGGCCATGATGGCCAAGCGCCAGGCCGAGCTCAAGGCCCGGCTCAAGATCACGCCGGCGCAGGAGCCAGCCTGGACCAGCTTCACCGCCGCCATGCAGCCGCCGGCCCGCATGATGGGCCAGCATGCCACGCCCGAGCAGCGCGCCGAGATGGGCAAACTGACCACGCCCGAGCGCATCGACAAGATGCGCGCCATGCGCACCCAGCACATGGCCGAGATGACCGCCGCCATGGACAAGCGCGGCGAAGCCACCAAGACCTTCTATGCGGCGCTCAGCCCGGAGCAGCAAAAAACCTTTGATGCCGAGCACCAGAGAATGGGCCGCGAGATGGGCAAGGGTGGCCATCACCAGCGCCACCCCGGCGGCATGGCGCCAAAAGGCTGAAGCGTCCCAGGGGCTGAGATGCCCTGTATCAGGGCATAAAAAAACCTGCAAAGGCTGCACTTGGAAGTGCAGTCCTGCAGGTTTTTTGCATGCGCCCAGTGATGTGCAGGCAGTTGCATCTGCCTTTGCAGCACCGTAGCTGCTAAAGATTATTGGGGAGCGGTTGCGTTTTTCTTCACATTGGATTCCCTGGAATCCTTAGCGGTGTTCGTATTGACCTTGCTTTGCTTCACGGCACGCTTGGCTACCTTGGTGGATTTCTTGTTGGCCATGGCTTCGTTGCGGCTTTCTGCAGTTGCCGTGGTCTTGGCGCTGGATCCAGGGGCTGAATCGGAATTGGCATTGGCGGACACACCGCTGGGAACCGATGGCGCAGGCGTTGCACCCGTCATGGGAGCGGTCTTGGCGGCTGGCGCATTTTTGGCAGCTGCAGGAGATGAATCGGTATTGACGGCGGCGGGCACGCCGCTTGGAGTTGCTGTGCCAGTCGTGCTTTGTGCATAGGCGGCTGCGCTCAGTACAAGTGCTGCAGTCAGGGGAATGATTTTCAGAAAAGACGTGTTCATTTGAAATTCCTTGTTTTGCCATTGAAGGCGATTAAAACGGCCGCTCTTTTTACTGGAGCAGGGCTGATTTGAATTTAAGGGCCTGGGCATGGCAGCAGCATCAGTGACTAGGATGGTTGTCTGTAGGACGCACACTTCGATGAGCTGGCACTGTGAACCACCGCCGGCAGCATGAAGAACATGGTTTTTCAGACCCGCCTGCAGGTATCTAAGCCTAGCACCGCGCTGCGAGATTGGCGCACCGCCATGCTTGGCCTCTTGCACAGCAAGTGGGGACCGCGAACACACCTTCGTCAGCAATATGGCCAGTTCGCCCTCTTATCTGCCTGACTTGGATCCCCAAGGCCAGGCAGGTAAGAGGGCACGCTTGACCTGCCGCAGGCTACTCACTGGACAGGCCCCAGGCCGCAGCGCGGCCTGGGCTGCGTTCGCATCACTGCATGTTCGGGTCCAAAGGCGTTCCGGGTACAGCGCCCGGATAGAAGCTGTCGCTGTTGGGGTTGTAGCCCCAGGGCATGCCCGTGCGGCCCGAGCCGCCCATGCCCATGCCGGCAGAACCTGAGCTGCCTGAGCTGCCGTAGGCGCCAGTGCCGCTTCCGGTGGCACCGGTCATGCCCGACGTGCCGGATGTGCCTGTCGTGCCTGATCCGGTCATGCCGGTGCCGGTGGTGCCTGCCGAACCTGAGTTCGTCATGTTCGCGCCGCTGCCGCTCCCAGACATGCCCGAGCCTGTCATGCCTGAACCAGTGCCGCCCGCCGCGCCCGCACCCGTCGTGTTGTCGCCCGACGAGCCACCCATGCCAGGGCTGCCCGGCATGCTGGTGCCCGACGAGCCGCCCATGCCGGTACCCGAGCCTGCAGCGCCCGCCGCGCCTGTGCCAGATGAGCCACCCATGCCGGTGCTGCCCGACATTCCAGTCCCGGAGCCGGTGCTCGACGAGCCACCCATGCCACTGCCGCCCGACGAGCCGGTGCCACTGCCCGACGAGCCGCTCATGCCGGTGCCCGATCCAGTGGCGCCTGCCGCGCCCGTGGTGTCGGCGCCTGGCGAGCCGCTGGCGCCACTGCTGCCCGACATGCCGGTGCCCGAGCCGCTGGTGCCCGCCGCGCCACCGCCAGTCTGGCCTTGGGCGGCGCCACCAAACATCAGCGCAGCAGTCACTGCCAGAGCTGCAGGGAGAATTTTCATGGAGGTATTTTTCAGCATGCTATTTTTCCTTTCAGAGGTGTTCAAAAACAAACCGGCCCTTGAGGGATCGGTTCAGACCGAGAGCCAATTTAGAAACAATAGGCAAGGCCTGATTTATCGGAAAGGCACATGCACCCCTGTAGGACGCTGCCCTTTACCGCCTGCAAGTCGCAGGCGGTGCAAAGGCTGCACTGGCGCGTCGCCTGGCGCAGGCGCAGGCGCAGGCGCAGGTTCGGTTTTGCCATTGCATCCGCAGAGAAGAAGCCTGGCGGTCTGGAAATAAGTTACTGTCCTACAGTTCGCCAGCGTCCTGCCGCCCAACAATCATTGATGGGCTTTCCGGTCCTTTTTTGGTGTCTTACTTCCTATGCAGCCCCTCACTTCCGACCCTTCATCCTCCATCCATGCCAAGCCCCGTAAGGGTGCGAGGGTTATCAGGCCACCCGCCAGGCCACTGGCCGACCAGCCGGCCGAGCCGGTCCAGGCGGCCGATCAGGCCGGGCAGGCCGAACCGGGCAGCGACCTGCCAACTTCTTTCAAAGTGCTCACGGTCAACATCCACAAGGGCTTCACCTTCTTCAACCGCAAGTTCATCCTGTCCGAGCTGCGCGATGCGGTGCGCAGCGTGGGCGCCGACGTGGTGTTCCTGCAGGAGGTGACCGGCAGCCACCTGAAGCATGCCGAGAAGTTCGACAACTACACCGACGAGCCGCACTACGAATACCTGGCCGACAGCATCTGGGAGCAGTTCGCCTATGGGCGCAACGCCGTCTATACCCACGGTCACCACGGCAATGCGGTGCTGTCCAAGTTCCCCATCGTCAAGTATGAAAACCGCGACATCTCCATCAGCGGCCCGGAGCGGCGCGGCATGTTGCACTGCGAGCTGAAGGTGCCCGGCCAGAGCCGCAATGTCCACGCCATCTGCGTCCACCTGGGCCTGGTCGAAACCCACCGCACCCAGCAGATGAAGATGGTGTGCGACCTGGTGCGCAAGGAAATCCCTTCGCTGTCGCCGGTGGTGGTGGCGGGCGACTTCAACGACTGGCGCCGGCGCGCCCATGCGCAGATGGCCAAGGGCGCCAACATGCATGAAGTGTTCGTTCAGGCCAACGGCCATGCGGCCCGCACCTTTCCGGCCCGCCTGCCGATGCTGCAGCTCGACCGCATCTACGTGCGCAATGCCGCCAGCCACTCGCCCATCGTGCTGCCCAGCGATCCGTGGTCGCGCCTGTCGGACCATGCGCCGCTGGCGGCCGAAATCAGGCTCTGACGGCATGGCGGCCATGACACGTTCAGGCATAGCCCCTCACCCGTTCGCGGCGCCGGCCCATTCTCCTGAGCCGGCGGGGGGCGCGGCATGCAGGCCGGCAGCCGCCGGGGCAGCATGAGCCGCTGGATCAGCGGCAACCGCTTTGCCCTGCTTGAAAACGGCGAGGCTTTCTTCCCGCGCGTCTTTGCATCGATTGCCAGCGCCCGGCGCGAGGTGGTGCTGGAGACCTTCATCCTGTTCGAGGACAAGGTCGGGCTGGCGCTGCATGCCGCGCTGCTCAAGGCCGCCGGCAACGGCGCGCGGGTTGACATCACCATCGACGGCTTTGGCTCGCCCGACCTGTCGCCCGAGTTCATCTCCAGCCTGACCCGCGCCGGCGTGCGGGTGCATGTGTTCGATCCCGGCAGCCGGCTCTGGGGCTGGCGCACCAATGTGTTTCGCCGCATGCACCGCAAGATCGTGGTGGTCGATGGCGAGCGCGCCTTCGTCGGCGGCATCAACTATTCGGCCGACCACCTCAGCGACTTCGGCCCCCAGGCCAAGCAGGACTACGCGGTCGAGATCGAAGGCCCCATCGTGGCGGTGATCCGCGAGTTCGTGCTCAAGGCGCTGGCCGCCGGGCAGCGCAATGCGCGCAAGAGCCAGGCCAGCCAGCTGCGCGAGCGCGTCGTGGACCGCGCCCGCAACCTGGCGCAAGCCTGGCGCGCACCGCCCGCGCCGGCCGGCCAGGCCGCCGCCATCTTTGTCACCCGGGACAACCGCAAGCACACCACCGACATCGAGCGCCACTACCGCATCGCCATTCGCGCCGCCCGGCACCGGGTGGTGATTGCCAATGCCTATTTCTTCCCTGGCTACCGGCTGCTCAAGGAAATGCGCAAGGCGGCCCGGCGCGGCGTCGATGTGCGGCTGATCCTGCAGGGCGAGCCGGACATGGCGATTGTCAAGACCGCCGCCAGCATGCTGTACCACCACCTGC
>JAQGNK010000333.1 GCA_028291905.1 Polaromonas sp. | reverse complement strand
AGCCGCGGCCTTCCTTGATTTCCTGGTCCATCGAACGCGACACGAAGTCGCGCGGCGCCAGGTCCTTCAGGGTCGGCGCATAACGCTCCATGAAGCGCTCGCCATTGCTGTTGATCAGGATCCCGCCCTCGCCGCGCACGCCCTCGGTGATGAGCACGCCGGCGCCGGCCACGCCGGTCGGGTGAAATTGCCAGAATTCCATGTCTTCCAGCGGAATGCCGGCACGCGCCGCCATGCCCAGGCCGTCGCCGGTGTTGATAAAGGCATTGGTCGAGGCGGCAAAAATGCGGCCAGCGCCGCCAGTGGCCAGCAGCGTGGTCTTGGCCTCGAAGATGTGCAGATCGCCGGTTTCCATTTCAAGCGCCGTCACGCCAACCACATCGCCATTGGCATCGCGAATCAGGTCCAGCGCCATCCATTCGACGAAGAAGCTGGTCTTTTCCTTGACATTTTGCTGGTAGAGGGTGTGCAGCATGGCGTGGCCGGTGCGGTCAGCGGCGGCGCAGGCACGCTGCACCGGTTTTTCGCCGTAGTTGGCGGTGTGGCCGCCAAACGGGCGCTGGTAAATCGTGCCGTCCGGGTTGCGGTCGAACGGCATGCCCATGTGCTCCAGGTCATACACGACCTTGGGGGCTTCGCGGCACATGTATTCGATGGCGTCCTGGTCGCCCAGCCAGTCGCCGCCCTTGACCGTGTCGTAGAAGTGGTAGTGCCAGTTGTCCTCGGACATGTTGCCCAGCGATGCGCCAATGCCGCCTTGTGCCGCCACCGTGTGGGAGCGGGTCGGAAAAACTTTGGTGAGCACGGCGACATTCAGGCCAGCTCTGGCGAGCTGCAGCGAGGCGCGCATGCCGGAGCCGCCGGCACCGACGATGACAACATCAAATTTGCGCTTGGGAATTTTTAAGGTCGCGGTCATGTTTTTATGAATCGTGGAAGCTGGAAAATGCCAGCATTGGCTTGATGAAGCTCTAGCAGATCAGAGGCGCCACAGCACCTGAATGCCCCAGCCTGCGCAGGCAACCAGCCAGATAATGGTGAAAACCTGCAGTACCAGCCGAACACCGACGGGCTTGACATAGTCCATCCAGACGTCGCGCATACCGACCCAGACATGCCACAGCAGGGCCACAATCACCGAGAAGGTCAGCACCTTCATCCACTGCGGCGAGAAGATGCCGGCCCATTTGTCATAGCCGATAGGCCCTTTGCTGAAGATGACCTGGCCCAGCAGCAGCAGGGTGAAAAGGGCCATGATGGCCGCGGTGATGCGCTGGCTCAGCCAGTCGCGGGTACCGTAGTGAGCACCGACAACGATGCGCTTTGATCCGTAATTGACAGACATGGGTTGCTTTTGCTTTCTGCTTTTTTAATCAGGTGAGAACAGCTGGATTTTCAGTACAGGCCGAACAGCTTGGCGCCCAGCACGACGGTCAGGATGATGCTCGCAGCTAGCGTGAAAATGGCAGATTGCCTGCCGAAGCTCTTGCTCACCGCGTCATGGCTGGTGTCCATCCACAAATGGCGCATTCCAGCGATGAAGTGGTGCAGGTAGGACCAGATCAGCGCGAGCGCAGCCAGTTTCCAGAGAATGCCCGGTAGTCCCAGCATGCCGACGTTGAAGGCAGACTTGAAACGGTCAAAAGAAATATCGGAGGAAATCGAGGTGTCGAACATCCAGATGATGAAAGGCATCAGGATAAACATGATGACCCCGCTCACGCGGTGAAGGATCGAGACGATGCCGCCAGCTGGCAATCGGTAACCGGGAAGGTCTTTGAAGAGATTGATATTGCGGAACTCAGGCCGCTTGGGGCGCTGAGGGGTGGCCAGCTCTGTCATTTTTTATCTGCTTTCGTGGTGGTAACCGATTGGTAACCAGGCTGCGCCTGATTAACGACCAAACATTTTAATTCTATTGCAATGCAGCAAATCTGGTTTGCAGTGCATCGCCGACCTGGCTGGGCAGGCTAGCTCAGCACATTTCTGTAGTGGTGCGTATCGGTGCGGTAAAGCCCCCGGCGCAGCTCCATGGGCACGTCGTTGTAGGTGTAGGCAATGCGCTCGACGCTGAGCAGCGGCTCGCCTTGCGGCACGTCCAGCAACCGGGCCGAGGCCGCATCAGCCGCAATGGCGCGGATTTTTTCTTCGGCCCGCACCATGTGAACGCCGAATTCGGTTTCAAACAGCGCGTACATCGGCCCCCCGTAGCCGGCCAGCCGCTCGGCCGTTAGGCCCTTGAACGGGCCGCCGGGTAGCCAGACATCTTCAACAATCGTGGGCGTTCCCTGAAACGCCAGCACGCGGCGCAGCTGCAGCACGGCCTCGCCGGTGCGCAGCGCCAGCGGGCGGGCAATGTCGCCCGAGGCGCGAAGCCGCCTGCATTCAATGATCTGCCGCTCGGCCGGACCTTCGCTGCCCAGATCGCCGCTGTCGGGCATGAGCCTGAGGAACCGGTACTGGACCTGCTGCTCGGCATGGGTGGCCACGAAAGTTCCCTTGCCCTGGCGGCGGATCACTAGGTTTTCATCGGCCAGCTCGTCGATGGCCTTGCGCACCGTTCCCTGGCTGACGCGAAAGCGCGCTGCCAGGTCGATTTCGCTGGGAATCATGTCGCCCGGTTTCCACTCCCCAGCCTGCAGGCTTTTCAGGATCAGTACCTTGATCTGCTGGTAGAGCGGGCTGAAGGCGGGGGTTGGGCCGGCAGGCGCGGCTTTTTCTGGCTCGCTTTGTGCCATGGAAGCGTCCAAGGGAGGAAAAGAGGGGATTGCCATACAACGGGTTTGAGCAGGCTCTGGTAGGGATACGGCGTGACAGACGCAAATGATGCATGCATGAAGTCGGGCCTGAATCATATCTTATATAAGACATAAGACAAGTTGACCCTGGGCTATTTTCAAGCGTAGAATATTTGGTTGAACGCACTGTGCGGTCTGTGTGGCACGTCTTTTTGGCCTGATGGCTCATGCCTTGAGCTCGTGAACACAAGTCTGCGTTGATGCCGAAAATCTCGCCTGTTATTTCAAGCCAATCATTTTTTAACTTTCCTGGAGTTGTCAATCATGAGCAAAAAACCCGTCCGCGTCGCGGTCACTGGTGCAGCAGGTCAAATTGGTTATGCGTTGCTGTTTCGCATTGCCTCGGGCGAAATGCTTGGCAAGGACCAACCTGTCATCCTGCAATTGCTTGAAGTCCCGGTTGAAGGCCCGCAAAAAGCGCTCAAGGGCGTGATGATGGAAATCGACGACTGCGCTTTTCCGCTGCTGGTCGGCATGGAAGCGCACGGGGACCCGATGACTGCTTTCAAGGACGCGGACTATGCCTTGCTGGTCGGTTCGCGTCCACGCGGCCCCGGCATGGAGCGTGCCGAGCTGCTGGCAGTCAATGGCGCCATCTTCACCGCCCAGGGCAAGGCGCTCAATGCCGTGGCCAGCCGCAATGTCAAGGTGCTGGTGGTCGGCAATCCGGCCAACACCAATGCCTACATTGCCATGAAAAGCGCGCCTGACCTGCCGCGCAAGAACTTCACCGCCATGCTGCGCCTGGACCACAACCGCGCCGCCAGCCAGATCGCCGCCAAGACCGGCAAGCCGGTGGCCGACATCGAAAAACTCACGGTATGGGGCAACCATTCGCCCACCATGTACGCCGACTACCGTTTCGCCACCATCAATGGCGAGAGCGTGGCCCAGATGATCAACGACCAGGAATGGAACGCCAACGTCTTCCTGCCCACCGTCGGCAAGCGCGGCGCGGCCATCATTGAGGCGCGCGGCTCTTCCTCGGCGGCTTCTGCTGCCAACGCCGCCATCGACCACATGCTCGACTGGGCGCTGGGCACCAACGGCAAATGGGTCACCATGGGCATTCCATCGGACGGCCAGTACGGCATTCCGGCAGACACCATGTTCGGTTTCCCGGTGACCTGCGAAAACGGCGAATACAAGCTGGTCGAAGGCTTGGAAATCGACGCCTTCAGCCAGGAGCGCATCAACAAGACGCTTGAAGAACTGCAGGGCGAGCAAGCCGGCGTCGCTCATCTGCTCTGAATCCCTGATTCACCTGCCTGAAGTGAAACATCCGCGCGAAGTTCTTCTCGGCGCCCAGGCTGCAACGGTTTTCCTGCCGGTTTGCGACCATTACAGCGGCGTCGAGGCGCGGATGCGCAAGAGCCTGCAGTTGCAGGCCGACATGATGGAAGAGTTCGGCGCCTGCGTGTTCGACGTGACGCTGGACTGCGAAGACGGTGCGCCGGCAGGCGGCGAGGCCGACCATGCCGCGATGGTAGTGGCGCTGGCCGCGCTGGCGTCCAACAAGGCCCGTGTCGCGGTGCGCGTGCATGCGGTCGATCATGCGGCGTTCGAGTCCGACATGGCCCTGATCGCCGGCAAGCTGGCGCGTCAGCTCTCGCACATCATGATTCCCAAGGTTGATTCGCTCGCCGATGTCATCAAGGCCGAGCAGGCGCTGCTGGCCGCCTCGGCCGGCGATTTGCCGCTGCATGTGCTGATCGAGTCGCCGCTGGCGGTGCGCAACGCTTTTGACATTGCGGCGCACCCCAGGGTGCAGTCGCTGAGTTTCGGCCTGATGGATTTTGTCTCTAGCCATGGCGGCGCGATTCCAGCCAGCGGCATGAGCAGCC
>JAQGNK010000314.1 GCA_028291905.1 Polaromonas sp. | reverse complement strand
ACCGGCGCAAAGGCCGCCGCGTCATGGCTGTCGATGATCAGCCGGGTGACCTCGTCGCTTTCATACGGCACCAGCGCCTCGTTCAGGAAATGGGCCAGCGGCAGGTCGGCCAGCAGCCAGCGGGCGGCGATGCGCTCCTCGGCGGTGCCGGCGGCCAGCCCGGCCAAGCTGTCGCCCGAGCGCAGCGGCGTGGCCTTGGCCATCAGCTCGCGCAGACTGCCGAACCGGTAAACCCGCTGCCCGATGGTGGTGCGAAAACTCACGTTGCGTTTCTCCTGTCAAGCTGTGAAGGACCGGCCTGCCCATGGCCCTGCGGCCTGGCCGGCCAGCGCCTATTTTTCACCTTGCGGCCGGGGAGCGCCAGCCCTTTCACGTGTCAGGTTTTACGCATCAAGCCACAGTGCCCAGCATCGCATCGGGCGCGGCGGCGCTGCGCTGGGCCGAAGTCAGCCTGAAATAGCCGTAGGCCAGTGCCATCAGCAGCAGGAAAAGGCCCGACAGCATCAGGTTGAAATAGACAATCGCGCCCAGGCAGACGATGCCGCAGACCAGCGCTATCGCCGGGAACACCGGGTAGAAAGGCGCCCGGTAGGGCCGGTCCAGCATCGGTTCGCTGGCCCGCAACTTGAACAGCGAGGCCATCGACATGATGTACATCACCAGCGCGCCCAGCACCGACATGGTGACGATGTTGGCCGTCAGCGGCTGGCCACCGATGGTGATGAACTGGTCGCTGAACACCGCCGCCACCCCGACCACGCCGCCGGCCAGCAGGGCGCGCACCGGCGTCTTGAAGCGCGGATGCACCTTGGCGAAGTAAGCCGGCAGAAAACCCGCCCGCGCCAGCGCGAAAATCTGCCGCGAGTAGCCCAGGATGATGCCGTGGAACGACGCCACCAGCCCGAACAGGCCGATCCACACCAGCATGTGCAGCCAGCCGCTGTTGTCGCCCACCACCATCTTCATGGCCTGGGGCAGCGGGTCGTTGATGTTGGCCAGCTTGCGCCAGTCGCCCACGCCGCCGGCCATGATCATCACCAGGAAGGCCAGCACCAGCAGCGTCAAAATGCCCGAGATATAGGCAATCGGAATGGTGCGGCGCGGCTCCTTGGCCTCCTCGGCCGCCATGGCCGCGCCCTCGATGGCCAGGAAGAACCAGATGGCGAAGGGAATCGAGGTGAAGATGCCGGCCCAGGTGCCGCGCGTGAATTCATTGCTGCCGGCCCAGCCGTTGGCGACAAAATTAGCCATCGACCAGCCCGGCGCCACCACACCGGCAAAAAACAGCAGCTCGCCCACCGCCAGCAGCGTCACCACCAGCTCGAACATGGCCGCGATGCCCACGCCCAGCGCATTGAGCGTGATGAAGATGACATAGGCGCCGAGCGCGGCCATCTTTGGGTCGAGGGAAGGGAACTGCAAGCCAAGATAGGCGCCGATGGCCAACGAGATCGCCGGCGGCGCGAAGACGAACTCCACCAGCGTCGCGAAGCCGGCGATGAAGCCGCCAGTGGGCCCGAAGGCCCGCCGCGCATAGGCGAACGGCCCGCCGGCATGCGGAATCGAGGTGGACAGCTCGGTGAAGCTGAAGATGAAGGTGGTGTACATCAGCGCCACGAAGGCGGTCGCCAGCAAAAACCCGAGCGTGCCAGCGCTTTGCCAGCCGTAGCTCCAGCCGAAGTATTCGCCCGAGATCACCAGCCCTACGGCGATGCCCCACAAGGAAAAAACGCCTAAAACTGGCTTGAGTTCTCTGGAAACCTGAAGGGGTGGACTGGACATGGAGCGGCTCCCGTGGTGGTTGGAATGGGGCCTGAAAACACTCGGGCCGCCAGCGCGCATCGTGCAGCGAAGGCGCTGGCCGTTCTATCCCGTTTGGGCAACAGTGGGGACTGAAACCGGCTTTTTTCCGTTTTGGGTTAGGCCGCGCGGCTTTCTGGGGATGGCGGCGGCGGGCCGCTGGCATGAAAATTGATAACGTCAAGGAGTTTTCAGGGTTGGACAACAAAAAGGAACGGGCCATGCTCACCGACACCTTTGCCGATGCGCACTTCGCCGCGCCGCGCTTTCATGTCAAACAGACCCATGACGTGGACGTGCACGCCGGCAACCTGAGCCAGTGGCAGCAGTGCTACGAGCAGACCTCGCCCGGCGTTTTTCGCGGCGAGGTGCGCGAACTGCTGGCAGGCGGCTTTCAGGTGTTCGAGGAAGTCGCCAACTGCGCCACCGCCCAGCAATGCCGCCCCTGGGCCGGCGGCATCTGGTTCGGCATGGCCGTGCCCGACACCGACGCCGGCCTGCGCTTCATGGGACGCGCTTGCCCGCCCATGCTGCTGATGATGGCGTCCGGCGAAGCGCCGTTCGAGCTGCAGGTGCCGGCGCGCCATGGCCTGTACGGCATGGTGCTGCCGCGCGAGCAGCTGCGCCGCCATGTCCGCCAGCTCCACCACATCGACCTGCCCGAGGACTGGGACCGCTTTCCCCAGGCGCAGGCGCTGTCGGCGCTGCAGCGCCTGCGCCTGGGCGGCATGCTGCGCGAGGTGCTGCGCAGCCTGCAGGCCAGCCCGGAAGTGCTGGCGCATGCCGCCAGCATGAAGGCGCTGCGCGAAGCGCTGATGACGGTGCTGGCCGACACGCTGCTGGCCCGGCACCGCGACTGCCAGCGGCCCAGCCCGCAGCAGCAGCGCCGCTGCGAGCTGGTGCGGCGGGTGCGGGCGCTGGCGCTGGAGAACGCAGTCGAACCGATGGGCGTGGCCGACCTGTGCATGCGGCTGCACATGACCCGGCGCACGCTGCAAAACCAGTTCCAGGAGGCGCTGGGCATGAGCCCGGCCGCCTACCTGCGCACGCTGCGGCTCAACGCCGTCCGGCGCGCGCTGCGGCAGGAGGCGGCTGGCGGCAGCACGATTGCCCAGACGGCGGCGCGCTGGGGCTTTTGGCACATGGGCCATTTCTGCGCCGAGTACAAGGCGCTGTTCGGCGAAACGCCGTCGCAGAC
>JAQGNK010000298.1 GCA_028291905.1 Polaromonas sp. | reverse complement strand
AGATGAATGGAGGTGCCATTGCCGGCCGAGGCAGAGGTCAGCTTGCCGGGCTCCTTTTTGGCAGCTGCCACCAAATCGGCCACGGTCTTCACGCCGGGCTGAGTCGAATTGGTCACCAGCACGTTGGGCACCACGGCCAGCAGGCTCACCGGGGCAAAGTCCTTGACCGGGTCGTAGCTGAGCTTGCCGTACAAGGGCTTGTTCGTTGCCATGCCGATGGAAGTGATCATCAATGTGTAGCCGTCGGCAGGCGCCTTGGCGACAAAATCGGCACCGATGTTGCCGCCCGCGCCGGGCTTGTTTTCGATAACGAAGGGCTGGCCCAGCGCCTTGCCAGCTTTCTCGCCCAGCGTGCGGGCAATCGCATCCATGGCACCGCCCGGTGGAAAGGGAACGATCCAACGGATCGGTTTGCTGGGCCAGTCGCCGCTAACAGCCTGCGCGTGGGCGGCCGGCGCCGCGGCCAGGGTGATGCCTGCGGCTAGCAGGGTGAGCAGTTGGGTTTTCAAGGTGTTGTCTCCGTGATTTTCTTTGGTGATGCGCAAGGAAGCTCAGGCAATGGCTGAGGGATGGGTTGCTAGCGGCGTTACGTCGATCTTCATGAACGGGAACAACGGCAGGCCTTGCAGCAACTGGTGCAACTCGTCATTCGACGAAACGTTGAAAATGCTGTAGTTGGCGTATTCGCCAACCACGCGCCAGATGCTTTGCCAGCGGCCGTCGCGCTGCAGGTCTTGCGAATAGGCCTTTTCTCTAGCCTTGATCTCGTTGGCCTCGTTAACTGGCAGATCACGAGGGATGTTGACATCCATACGAACTAAAAACAGCATGGGGTAGCTCCTTAGAGAGTAGCGGCACGTTGGCCGAGGTCGATATGGACTGATGTCAGTCCGGTGCGGGCGCGGTCAAAACGGTTGAGCTGGGCCATGTCCACTTCGACGCCAAAACCGGGGCCGTCAGGCAACTGCAACTCAAAGTCGCGGATCGGCATGCGCTCGGTGACGAGGTCATCTACTAGCAGCTGCGGGCCGAACAGCTCGCAGCCATGGTGCTGCGTGCCCAGCGTGGAAAACAGGTGCGCGGCGGCAGCGCTGCCGATGGAGGTTTCTAGCATGGTGCCGCCGTACCAGCCGATGTCGGCCGCATCGGCCACCGCCGCCACCTGGCGCGTGCGCAGCAGGCCGCCGTGCTTGGCCACCTTGAGTGAGAACACATGACAGGCCTGGGCGCGCGCCAGCAACATCGCATCCTGCGGTGTGCAGACGGTTTCATCGGCCATGATGCTGGCGCGGTCGCCCAGCGTGGCGCTCAATATTTTGAGTGCTTCCACGTTCCATTTGGCGACGGGTTGCTCGATCAGGGTCACGCCGGCATCGATCAGTTGTGGCAGGTAGCGACGCGCTGTGTTGCCATCCCAGGCTTGGTTGATGTCGACTGTCAGCGTGGCCCGACCTGCGAGGCCGCGCGCGATTTGCGACACATGGGCCACGTCCTGCTCAGGGCTACGGGCGCCGATTTTCATCTTAAAAATGCGGTGGCGCTTTTGCTCCAGGCGCAGCTGGGCTTCTTCCAGGTCACGCGCCACGTCGCCGCTGGCCAGCGTCCAGGCTAGCGGCAGGCTTTGGTGGCGCTTTCCGCCCAGCAGTTGCCAGGCCGGCAGGCTCAACGAGCGCGCTACTGCATCGATTAGCGCCATTTCCACCGCGCTCTTGGCAAAGGCGTTGCCCTTGCAGGCCAGGTCCATGCGGGTCAGCGCAACTTCAAAGCAAACGCCGTCCTGGCCCAGCAGCGCGGGCGCCAGGTAAGCGTTGATGGCATGCTGGATGCCTTCGGGCGATTCTTCGTTCCACGACGGCCCGCCAATGGTGGCGGCTTCGCCGAAACCGCAGGCGCCGTTGGCCAGCCAGAGCTGGACAATGACGGGACTCTGACGACTAATGGAGCCAAACGACAACTTATGCGGACGGATGGTGGGAATGTCCAGAATCCGCGCCTCGATGCGATCAATCGGAAAACGGCTCGTCATGGATGTGACCCTTGCTTCGGAAGTGAAAAACAACCGAAGATTAAGGGCAAATAAGACATGCATCCAATGATTTATTTAAAACAAATTGTTCGATAAATTCGAATGATTAAAGTACGATGAACGGATGGAAATCCGCCAGCTACGCTACTTTCTCGACATTGCCCAAACCGAGCACCTGACGCAATCGGCCCAAAACCTGTTCGTGACCCAGTCCACGCTGTCACACGGCCTGCGCCAGCTGGAGCAGGAGTTGGGCATGACTCTGTTTGACCGGCTGGGGCGGGGACTGAAGCTGTCGCAAGCCGGGGCCGAATTTCGCGTCTATGCCACCCGAGCCCTGAAGGAAATCGAAGCCGGCTGCATGGCTCTGGCTGACCTGGGCGGGCTACAGTCTGGCAAGCTGACGGTGGGCGCCTTTCCCACGTTCCTGAACACGGTGGTGCCGGCCACTGTGGCTGCCTTCAGCCAGGCGCATCCCGGGGTGATGGTGGAAGTGCTCGATTTGCGCGCAGGCGCGATCGAGACCTTGCTGCTGCGCGGCGAGCTGGACCTGGGCATCGCCTTTCACCCGACCGAGCACGAGGAAATCGAGACCGAGCCGCTGTTCGACGAGCGCATGCTGCTGGTGGTCGGCCCGTTGCATTCCTTGGCAGGGCGACGCAGCCTGGCTATGAAGGCACTGGCGGACCTGCCACTGGCCCTGCTGCCACGCAGCTTTGCCACGCGCCGGCTCATTGACGCCAGCTTGCGTCAGGCCGATGTGACGCCCAAGGTCAGGGTAGAAATGGATTCGGTGGAATCCTTGCTCGGCGTGTGCCGCCACAGCGATCTGGCGAGCATCGTGCCCGAACGCGCCGCGCGGCAGGCGCCAGATCTCCACGCTATTGTGTTGACCGAGCCGCAGATGGTGCGCCATGCAGGCATCTTGTGGCGGCGCGGTGCCTCGCGCAGCGCGGCAGCGCGGGCGTTTGCGGCCCTGCTGATCATGACTAAGGTGCCGGCTGCAAGGTCATCCCCGATGAGAAACGTAGGCTGCAAAATCACCCCCTGATGCGCCAGCGCCGCGGCGCGGCAGGTATCGCCGCTGTTGGTGTGCATGCACGGTTGGGTCTTGACGCTGACCTGGCCCT
>JAQGNK010000284.1 GCA_028291905.1 Polaromonas sp. | reverse complement strand
CTGGCGGGCGACTGGGCATAGTAGTTTTCATCATGCCAGTCGGCGGTCCACTCCCAGGCATTGCCCAGCATGTCGTGCAGCCCGAAGGCATTGGCCGCAAAGCTGCCCACCGGGGCGGTGAAGGCATGGCCGTCGTGGCCGGGCAAGGCATAGGGCTGCCAGGCTGGCCAGTTCCGGGCGGCATCGGCATCGAAGGTGTTGGCGGTCTTCAGCAGCGAGCCTGGCGCGTTGCCGCCGGGGTAGCGGGTGGTGGTGCCGGCGCGGCAGGCGTATTCCCACTCGGCTTCGGTCGGCAGGCGGTAGGTGGCGCCCTCGGCCTTGCTCAGCCACTGGCTCATGGCGAGCGCATCGTTCCAGGTCACGTTGAGCACCGGATGGCTGTTGTCCTGCGCAAAGCCCGGATTGCGCCAGGAATACTTCGGGTCGCGGCCTTCAAAGGCGTCGCCACGCTTTGATTTGGCCGGGTCATACGCCGGGTTGTAGCCGTAGCCGCCGGTGCCGTCGGCAATCGATTCGGGGGTGTAGCCCGAGGCTTCGATGAAGCGGCGGAACTGGCCCACGGTGACCTCATGCTGGCCCAGGAAAAAATCCCGGCCGATCCTGACGCGGTGCACCGGCGCCTCGTCGGCCAGCTCGACAAAGCGACGGCGCTCATACGGCGGCGGATAGTCCCGCGCCAGCGCCTCGGGCGTTTCGTCGCTGCCCATCATGAATTCGCCGGCCGGCACCCGCACGAACTTCATGCCCAGCGAGTTCTCGATCACCTGCGGCGCCGGCTTGCCGGGCAGCGCAGTGCAGGCGGTCAGTAATAACGGGAGGGCGAGCAGGAGCAGCAGGGAGGGTTGTTTAGTCATGGTGTTGCCGGTTGGATCAGGAACACTTTAACCAGGCAGCAGCCAGGCCGGGCTGCCAGCGCCTGCCGATTGATCCGCTTGAGGGCGCCTGGATCAACTTCGTGCGGCGCGGCACCCATCGGGGATGATTCAGCAGCTGTGGCAAATCGTGCGGACCAGCCCGGCCGAAACAGCGCAGCCATCAGAACACTATGCCTTTTTCATAGCAGCGCGCGCTTTCCCATCGTGCGCCTGAGCCTTGTTGAAGGCTTGAGATACGACTTCGTGTCCAATCAGCGGATGAGCCATTTGTCCCACCCTGCCGTGCGTCCCGCCAATCCGCACAACCCTACCAGCATGCCGTACCGGCCCTGCCTCGCATGACCCGCCATGACCACGCTTGAACAACTGCGCTCGGGCGCCCTGGCCGGCAGCCGGCGCCTCACCCTGTCGTGCGGCCTGACCCGCTTTCCGCCCGAGATCTTCAGCCTGGCCGACACGCTGGAAATCCTGGACCTCTCGAACAATGCCCTGGCCGCCCTGCCCGATGGCCTGGCGCGGCTGCACCGGCTGCGCATCATCTTCTGCTCGAACAACCGGTTCACCGAACTGCCGGCGGTGCTGGGCCGGTGCCCGGCCTTGACCATGATCGGCTTTCGGGCCAACCAGATCAGCCGCGTGCCCGCTGCCGCCCTGCCCCCGGCGCTGCGCTGGCTGGTGCTGACCGACAACCGGATCGGCGAATTGCCGGCCGGGATCGGTGGCTGCACCGAGCTGCAAAAGCTGATGCTGGCAGGCAACCGGCTGCAGGCGCTGCCGCCCGAGATGGCCACCTGCACCCGGCTGGAGCTGCTGCGCATCGCGGCCAACCGTTTTGACGCGCTGCCCGGCTGGCTGCTGGCGCTGCCGCGCCTGGCCTGGCTGGGCTTCGCCGGCAACCCGCTGAGCCATCTGGCCGAGGCAGACGAAGCAGCCCAGGCAGCCGAAGCGGCGGCGCAGGGGGAGCTGCCGCCGGCCCGCATCGACTGGCGCAGCCTGGCGCTGCAGCAGCCGCTGGGCGAAGGCGCGTCGGGCGTGATCCATCAGGCGGTGTGGCAGCGGGGCGAGCGGTCGCAGCCGGTGGCCGTCAAGCTGTTCAAGGGCGCGATGACCAGCGACGGCCTGCCGCAAAGCGAGATGGCCGCTTGCCTGGGCGCTGGCGCGCATCCGAACCTGATCGCGGTGCATGGCCAGATTGCCCACCATCCGGCCGGTGCCAGCGGGCTGGTAATGGCGCTGGTGGCGCCGCGCTTTCGCAGCCTGTCCGCGCCGCCCAGCCTGGCCTCGTGCACCCGCGACATCTACGAGGGCGGCACGCAGTTCACGCTCGATGCGGTGCTTCGCCTGGCCGGCGGCATGGTGTCGGCGATGCGGCAGCTGCAGGCGCGCGGCATTCTGCATGGCGACCTGTACGCCCACAACATCCTGTACGCCGAGGACGGCCAGGCGCTGCTGGGCGACTTTGGCGCGGCTTCGCTGTTTGCAGCCGATGGCGGCGCGCAGGCGCTGGCGCTTGAGCGCATCGAGGTGCGGGCGTTCGCCTGCCTGCTGGAAGAGCTGCTGGCCCGCTGCAAGTTGCCGGCCGGCTCGCCGCAGCATGAGGATGGGCAGGCCGCGCTGCAGGCATTGGCGCAGTTGCAGGCCGACTGCGCGCAGGACAACCCGGCCGCCCGGCCGCTGTTTGCCGACATCGCGGAGCAGCTGGCGCATTGCCAGGCCGGCGGCTGAATCCCTTGCCGTTTTAGCGCGGCACTACCCTGACTGGCAAACGCCACTCAACGCTGGCGGGCTCGAATCGAATTCCAGCGGGGAAGGAGAAACACGGGGCAGCGGCAAGCTTGTGCGATGGAGCATGAAAAGTGGCCCCAGCGCATTCAGTGCTTGCGCAAGCAGCTACTGATTCAATAGCAAACTGACTGCCGGGCCGCCGCTGTTGCAGGTCAGGTTGATGGCGCGCCGATCAGATTCGCGTTGTATCTTTTTCTTCAAAGGCCGCCGCGCCGCGTTATTCCCGCGAAGGCGGGATTAATGCAGCGACAACACCAGGCCGTTTCAGGCGGCCTGCCGCAGCTCCATCTTCCTGACGACATCGCGCGTGTAGTCGGTCAGGAATTCCAGGAAAACCCGGGTCCGGGCCGGAATGAACTTGCGGCTCGGCAGCGCCGCGTACAGCGTGTTGGTGCCGGTGATCCAGGGCGCCAGAATCCGCTGCAGCGCGCCGCTGTGCAGGTGGCTGGCCACCATGTGGCTCGACTGGGAGGTGATGCCGGCGCTGTCCAGGCAGGCGCGTATCAGCGTATCCGTATGGTTGAGCAGCAGGGCCGGCTCGATGGCCACGTCCAGCACGCGCTGGCCTTCCAGCGGATTGATCAGGCGCCAGCTGCGGTGCCGGTTGGCGGTCTGCTTGATGCGCAGGCAGCGGTGAGTTGCCAGGTCTTCGGGTTGCAGCGGCAGGCCGTGCTCGCGCAGGTAGCCGGGCGAGGCGCACAGGATGCCGGGCGACGAGGCAATTGGCCGGGCGATGATGTTGGCATCGAAGGTGTCGCTCGCGCCCAGCAGCGTGAGGTCGTAGTCCTCGATGGGCGGCACCAAGAGCGAATCGACATGGATATCGAGCACGACCTTGGGGTAGCGCCGTCCGAACTCGGCCACCAGCGGCCCCAGCACATGCACGCCGAAGATCGGCGGCGTCAGGATGCGGATGGCGCCCGACATTTCCTGCGCATGCGACTGCGCGGCGGCATGGGCCTCGTCGATGTCGTTCAGGATGTGCCGCACCCGCGCCAGGTAGGCCATGCCGGCATCGGTCAGCGCCAGGCGGCGGGTGGTGCGCTGCAGCAGCCGCACGCCCAGGTGCGCCTCCAGGTCGCTCACCAGCCGCGTCACCACCGCAGAAGACATGTCGAACTTGCGGGCGGCGGCGGCAAAGCTGCCGTCATCGACCACCTGCTGAAACACGCGCATTGATTGAAGGCGATCCATGGCGGGCCTCTCGGATGAAAACTCTATTGTTGCTGATTCAGCAGGAATGCATTGCTGAATTTGCTGTTTTTTGCTGAATTCAATTGGAATAAAGTTCATGCATCGGTGAGGATGAAGCTTGAAAGCGCAACGCACCGAAGCAGGGCGGACGGCGCCGGCCTTCCAGATGAAGACCAGCCCGCCATGCCCCATAACTTTGAATCACCTTGAACACGACAGGAAACCCGCCATGAAATCGAAACTGATCTCCGCCCTTGTAGTCGCCGCCGCCGCACTGACCTCCGTGGCCGCGTCCGCCCAGCCCGCCCAGTCTTTCAACCCCTTCCTGTGGGAGCAGATGGCCGCGCCTTCGACCCGCACCCGCGCCGAAGTCAAGGCCGAGGTGCTGCAAGTCCGCCAGGCCGCTGGCACCGCGCCGTCCGGCTCCGCCTTCTACGGCGCCACCGATGCCCAGCAGCTCGCCGCACCCGCCACGCCTGCTGCGATCAAGGCAGACAACGCGCAGGCTGCAGCCGCCATGGTGAAAACCAGCCAGAAGTAAAGCCCGCCGGCAGGCCAGCGGCAACACGAAATTACTCCTGAATTAATAGCTGCTTGTGCAGGCGCTGCCTGCGCAAGCAGCTTTTTTACTCATGAACCGTGATGATTCGGGCCACCACCGCGCCCGAATCGACTTGACGCCTTTTCAACTGGAGGTCAGTGCATTCACGCATTTTCCTGCCCGTTTTTCTCCTTCCCCCGCTGGGGGAAGGCGGGGATGGGGTCTCCCCGAATCCGAATCCGGCCAGTCCAGGCACCAAACATACGCCGAACCTGTTTGAAAAGACTGGCAGCTGGCGTTCAAGCACCGCTGGCCCCCGGCGCCGAATTATTTCTCGCTGTCCAGATGCCCCATCTGGTAGGCGTCATAGCGCGTGCCGGCCACCGCATCGGCGGGCAGCGCGGCCTCGATGCGCTGCAGGTCCTCGGCGCTCAAGGCCAGCTTCAGCGCGCCCAGCGACTCGTTCAGCTGCTTCAAGCTGCGCGAGCCGACCAGCGGCACCATGTCCAGCCCCCTGCTTTTCCCCTGCGCCAGCACCCAGGCAATCGCCACCTGCGATGCAGTGGCGCCCAGGCCGGCGGCCAGCTGCTGCAGCACTTCGACCAGCTGCTGGTTCTTCACCGCGTTCTCGCCGGTAAAGCGCGGCAGGTGGGCGCGGAAGTCGCCGGGGCCGTTGAGCCTGGAGCCGGCCAGCAGGCCGCGCGACAGCACGCCGTAGGCCGTCACGCCGATGCCGAGTTCCTTGAGCACCGGGAAGATGTCCGCCTCCGGCCCCCGGCTGATGAGCGAATATTCAATCTGCAAATCGCTGACCGGGTGCACCGCATGCGCCTTGCGGATGGTGTCCGCGCCCACTTCGGACAAGCCGATGTGCCGCACATAGCCCGCCTTCACCAGGTCGGCCATCGCGCCGATGGTGTCTTCAACCGGCACGCTGGGGTCGAGCCGGGCCATGCGGTAGATGTCGATGTGGTCGGTGCCCAGGCGCTTGAGCGTGTAGGCCAGGAAGTTCTTGACCGCAACCGGCCGGCCGTCCATGCCGGTCCAGGCGCCTTCCGGGCTGCGCAGCGCGCCGAACTTGACCGAAATCAGCGCCTGGTCGCGCCGGCCCTTGAGCGCGCGGCCGATCAGCATCTCGTTGTGGCCCATGCCGTAGAAGTCGCCGGTGTCGAGCAGGTTGATGCCGGCGTCGAGCGCGGCGTGAATCGTGCCGATGCTCTGCGCTTCATCGGATTCGCCGTACATGCCCGACATGCCCATGCAGCCCAGGCCAAGGGCCGAGATATGCTGCGGGCCGGCGAAGCCCAGGCGGCGGGCGGCAACCGGTAGCGCCGTGGCGGCGGGCGTAGCGGCGGGGTGGAGGGTGGCGGTGTTCATGGCGAGTCCTTTCTGGGTTGAATCAAACGGCCCGGAAGGTTTGGGCCGATGCCTGAACTTTATTAGCCTTGAAGAAAAGAATAAACTGACAATTTCTTAAATAACTGTTCTTGAATTTCAGAACAGTCCAACCCAACCCGTAGGAATTGCCATGAGCATCGACCGTTACCGGGCCATGGAAGTGTTCACCCGGGTGGTGGAAGCGGGCAGCTTCACCGCAGCCGCCGCCGCGCTGCACCTGCCCAAGGGCCGCGTCACCACCCTGGTGCAGGAGCTGGAGGCGCACCTGGGCGTGCGGCTGCTCAACCGCACCACGCGGCGCCTTAGCCTGACCGACGATGGCGCCCTGTACCACCAGCGGGCGCTGGCCATGGTGCAGGAAATGGCCGAGCTGGAAGGCGCGCTCAGGCAGTCGGTCGCCACGCCGGCGGGGCGGCTGCGGGTGGACATGCCGGCCGCCGTGGGCCGCCATGTGATCGGCCCGGCGCTGCCCGGATTTTTTGCCCTTTACCCGGACATGGTGCTGGACATCGGCAGCTCCGACCGGCCGGTCGATCTGGTGGCCGAGGGGGTGGACTGCGTGATTCGCGGCGGCCTGGTGCATGACGACACGCTGGTGGCGCGCCCGCTGGGCAGCATGCCGGTGGTGACCTGCGCCGCGCCGTCCTACTTGGCGCGCTGGGGCACGCCGCTGACGCTGGAAGACCTGGCCGCGCAGAACAGCGGCCAGGGCCACCGCTTTTTGAACTTTCATTCGGCCAAGACCGGCAAGGTGTTCCCGTTCGACTTTGCCCGGGGCGGCGACGTACGCCAGGTCAGCCGGCCGCACTGGGTGTCGTGCAGCGACGCCGGCGCCTACCAGGCCGCCGGGCTGGCGGGCATGGGGCTGATGCAGGTGCCGCGCACCCGCGTGGTCTGCGACCACCTGGCCAGCGGCCAGCTGGTGCCGGTGCTGCCGGACTGGCATGCGGGCGAGCTGCCGCTGATGGTGCTGTACCCGCGCAACCGCCACCTGACGGCCAAGGTTCGGGCCTTTGCCGACTGGGTGAAGGGCGTGTTCGAGGAGGAGTTTGCGGCGGCTGGGCGCATCTGGGAGACGATTCCGGCGCCCGCTTCACCCCCGGCTTGAGAGGGCGCCGAGTCTGGTTGCGGGGCTTTGGAAACAGCTGCGGGGCTGGCGGCGCGTCCACGGCCCCGCAGTTGATGGAAAGTCTTGGGCACGCAGTGAAACTGCTGTTGAACGCAATCTTGCACGACTCAGAATGCTCCTATTTTTATAGCTACTTGCGCATGCAGGACAAGCACAGGAGCCCAATCCGGCTTATGAAACCTAGCCGCCGCCATGCAGGGCTTTTGCCGTACCCGTGGCTTTGCCGCCGTCCACGGCCGGCGCCAGCTCATGCGGCTGCAGCACAAACTGCCGGTTGCCAACGAGCCGCTCCACGGCCAGATCGATGAAGGCGCGCACGCGCGACGGCTGCGAATGGCGGCTGCCGTAATACACATGCAGGCCCAGGTGGTCGGCAACATGGGCCGTGAGCAGCGGCACCAGCAGGCCGGTACGCACCAGCGGCGCGGCCGTCACGCCGACCAGCTGGCCGATGGCCTGGCCGGCCACCACGGCGCGGGCCTCCAGGTCCACATCGTTGCTCAGGAAGGACGAGGCGATGTTACGTGCCACGATGTCCTCGCCGACCCTGAATTCCCAGGGCATGGCCTTGCCGGTGCCGGCGTGGCGAAAGCCGCTGCAGCGGTGGCTGGCGAGGTCGTCTATCGTGGCCGGTGCGCCGTGCGCGGCGATATAGGCCGGCGACGCGCACACCACCAGCTGCAGCGGCATGAGCCGGCGCGACACCACCCCGCCCTCGGGCGGCACGCCAGCCCGAAAGCCCACATCGAC
Source organism: Polaromonas sp. (assembly GCA_028291905.1). Classification (GTDB taxonomy): domain Bacteria; phylum Pseudomonadota; class Gammaproteobacteria; order Burkholderiales; family Burkholderiaceae_C; genus Polaromonas. The sequence goes on along the minus strand of JAQGNK010000284.1, from coordinate 4,247 downwards.
CCGGTCTTCGACCCAGTTGCCGATGCGGTCGTCCATCTGGATGTCGGGCTCGACCAGCGGATGGCGGCGGCAGAACTCCTCCAGCACCGGCCACAGCACCTCCAGCATGATGGAGCGCGGCGCCACGATGCGCAGCAGCCCGGCGATGTCCTCGCGTCCGCGCCGCGCGCCGTGCAGCGCGCGCTGCAGCGTTGACAGGCCGGGCTGCACACTCCGCAAAAACTGCGCGCCCTCCTCCGTCAGGCTCAGGCTGCGGGTGGTGCGGTGGAAAAGCCGCACGCCCAGGTGTGCTTCAAGCTGCCCCAGCGCCTGGCTGGCGGCCTGCGGCGTGATGGCCTGCGCGCTGGCGGCCTGGCGCAGGCTGCCGAGTTCGGCCGCCTTCACAAAAGTGGAAATGGCGCGAAGTTCATTGAAAGCCATGGCGGGTTCCCGGTTGCAGATGCTTTCATTGTCACGTTTTGCTTGCTTATCAAGCCAGTGGTTGAGGGCTATTCAGCATGAAACTAAAAAACTAAAGTCGCTTCACCCCCACTTTTTTGAAGGAACACCTCATGCCCTCCACCACTGCAACTTCCGATTTCAAGCGCGTCTGGATGATCACCGGCGCGGCGCGCGGCATTGGCGCCTGCATTGCCGAGGCCGCGCTGGCCCATGGCGACGCGGTCATTGCAACCTCGCGCAATGCCGCTTCGGTGCAGGAACGCTTCGCATCGCATGCCAGCAGCGGCGCCCTGCTGGCGCTGCCGCTCGACGTGACCGACGAAGCCCAGGCCGCGCAAGCCGTGCAGGCGGCGCTGGCGCGCTTTGGCCGCATCGACGTGCTGGTCAACAATGCCGGCTTCGGCCTGCTGGGCGCGGTGGAGGAAGCCACTGCCGACGAGGTGCGCCGCCTCTACGACACCAATGTGTTCGGCCTGCTGAACGTGACCCGCGCGGTGCTGCCCGCGCTGCGCGTCCAGCGCAGCGGCCATGTCATCAACATCTCGTCGCTAGGCGGCATCCAGTCGGGCGCGGGCTTCGGCGTGTACTGCTCGACCAAGTTCGCGGTGGAGGGCCTGACCGAGGCGCTGCATGCCGAGCTGGCGCCGCTGGGCATCCATGCCACGGTGGTGGAGCCGGGCTACTTCCGCACCGACTTCCTGGACGGCACGTCGCTCGCAGTGTCGCCGCGCAGCCTGGACGACTATGCCGCCACGGCCGGCAAGGTGCGCGAAGCCGCCACGCAGATCAACCACCAGCAGCCGGGCGATCCGCTGCGGCTGGCCCAGGCCATCTTGAAATTGGTCGAAGCCCCCAAGCCGCCGCTGCGCCTGCCGCTGGGCACGGACACGCTGCAGACGATTCGCGCCAAGCATGAGTTTGTGGACATGGAGACGGCGCAGTGGAAGGAACTGTCCGCTTCGACAGATTTCCCGAGCGACGCGGCAGGCGCCGTGCCGGCAAGCCAAGGCTGAGGCTGGCCGTCAGGGATCGGGCAAAGCCCGGGGCGGCCGGGCCGAGTGGGATTGAACGGTTTTCGACTGGACTACGGTTCTGCCCTCACCACCAACAGCAAAGTCTCGCCTGTCGCGACGAGTATCTCGCCGCCATCGGTTGAGGCGAACAGTTCGCATGCCGTGAATACCTGGGACTTGCCTGGCTTGATGACCCGGGCTCGGGCAGTGAACCGGTGACCCACGGCCGGACGCAGGCAGTTGACGGAATAATGCGAGGCCAGCACCCGGCCGACCAGCGTGGCAGCCGCGAATCCGCAAGCTGTGTCGATGAGCGCGCCCACCAGGCCGGCATGAAGGAAGCCCGAATACTGGCCAAGCTCCGGGCGCCAGGGCATGCTGATTTCGACCTTGCCCGGTTCCGCGCTGACCACTTCGATGCCGCACCATTGATTGAAGGCGGCAGTTTGGTTGATGGCACGGAGCTGCGCCAGCGGTTCATCAAGCATTGCCATGGCGGTACCTTCAAAGTGGTTCACCGCAATGTAAGTTCCGCTTCCGGATGGGTCTGTCAGCAGTGCGACAGCTCGCAAGATGCGAAGCTGGTCGTGCGGCGGCATGTAAAAGGCATCAAGCTCATGCAGATACGAACGCGGGAGCTGGCAAGTGCTGCGACCGGCTGAACGGGGGCGCAGCTACGCGGCAGGACGCCGGTGGCTCGCGCCCCAATTACGCCCGCGTCCATCAGGCATGTCATGCCTGTACCTGCTCGCGCGCATAGCGCCCCGGCGGCAATCCGGCATATCGGGTGAACGCGACGTTGAACGTGCTCGCGGAGCTGTATCCCACGCGTTGCGCAACTTCGGCGATGCCGACTTCCTTGCGCCGCAACAGGTTCTTTGCCATGGCCATTCGCCAGGCAAGGAGGTATTGCATCGGCGCGACACCCACGGCATGGCTGAATCGCTCGAAAAAAGTCGAGCGCGAGAGGGCCGCTTCTTTTGCCAACTGCGCAACTGTCCAAGCCCGAGTTGGACTTTCGTGCATCTTTCGAAGTGCGATAGCAAGGCGTGCGTCGCCAAGCCCGCGCACCAGACCTGGCGACGCCGCAGTCCCCGCAGTGGATCGGAGGGCCTCAATGAAAAGCACCTCAAGGAGGCGTGCCAGGATGACATCGCGCGCGGGACGCTGCTCGCGGGACTCGTCCACCACCAATTGCACAAGGGCGGCCAGCCTGCTCTCGCCGCGAACGTGGACGAGTTCCGGAAGAAGCGTTACCAGCAGGGCCGCATCCGGCGAGCCAAAGACGCAATAGCCCACCAGCAAACGAACGTCGGGCGGACCGCTTTGAATGCCATGCCGGGTTTCACCGTTGAGGAAGGAGACGGTCGAGGAATCGATCCCATCCGATGTCGGCGCATCAAGGCTTGACATCGTGAAGCCACGCGCCGACGGAATCAGGACAAAGTCTTCCGTTTGGAGGGTGATCGGCTCCTGGCCGTCCACCTCAAGGCGGCATGCCCCCTCAAGGATCACGCAGTAGAAGGGCTGTCCAGCTTCCAAACGGCGGACGGTCCAGGAACCCGCGCCGCTGACGATCTTGGAGAACTGGGCACCGGGTTGCAGCAGGGTGACCACTTCAGTAAGCGGATCGGTCATTCCGGACTTTCAAACAATTAATTAGGACGATTGACTGTAGCAAGTCCGGAATATACGCCGTAATCTGTCTGTACTGAAACCACCAACAGGAGTTCCCATGAAAACCGTCTTGATCACCGGCTGCTCGTCTGGGTTTGGCCTGGAGACCGCCAGGTATTTCCTCGAGCGCGACTGGAATGTCATCGCCACAATGCGCACACCGCGCGAGGATGTTCTGCCCCGCTCCGATCGGCTGCGCGTGCTGGCCCTCGACGTCGCCAATCCTGAAAGCATTCGTCAGGCAGTGGAGACAGCAGGACCGATCGACGTCCTGGTCAACAACGCAGGGATCGGCTTGCTGGGCGTTTTTGAAGGCAGTTCGATAGCGCTTGCCCGCGAGGTCTTTGAGACGAACACCCTGGGTACGCTGATGATGACCCAGGCGGTGCTGCCTCAATTCAGGCAACGCAGGTCAGGTGTCATCGTGAATGTCTCGTCAAGCACCACCCTGAAACCGCTTCCGATGCTTTGCGTGTACACCGCGAGCAAAGCGGCGGTCAACGCCTTCACCGAGTCGCTGGCGCTCGAACTCCAGCAGTTCAATGTTCGGGTGAACCTTGTCCTTCCCGGAAGGTCTCCCGAGACCCCCTTCAGTAAAAATGCGCAGCCCCGAATGCAAGCAGGGATTCCAGAGGCGTATGCCGACTTCGCCCAAGGTGTCTTCACGGCAATGGGGCAGTCGCCGGGTCCGGTCACGCACGCGCTGGACGTGGCGCAAGCAGTATGGCGAGCTGCGAATGACCCCTCGTGTCCGCTTCGAATTCCCGCCGGTGCAGACGCAGTGGCGCTGGCCCGGCTACGCTGAACCCGGTCCGCGAATCCTGAGCGCCGGCCGCGGCGGCAGGAACGCTGCCCCGTCGATTGGACGACAGCTTCGCAAAGGGATGATTGCCATGCTCGAAAACGATTTGGCTTCGGCTTACCGCCGATACATCGCCTGCCTGAACGACCGCGACCTGGAACGACTTGCCGACTTCGTCGACGAAGAGGTTGACTACAACGGCCGCCGGATCGGCCTGGCCGGGTACCGGGAAATGCTGGAGGGAAACTATCGGGACATTGCGGACTTGCGCTTTTCTGTGCAGATGGTCGTTGCGGGTGCGTCCTCCATCGGGG
>JAQGNK010000261.1 GCA_028291905.1 Polaromonas sp. | reverse complement strand
CTTACTTTTCTTTCCTTCCTGGCGCTTCCCGCGCCCGGCCACGCACCCAGACAATTCATGAGCCTTCGCATTTACAACACGCTGTCGCGTGCCGTAGAAGATTTTTCCCCCCTTGTTCCCGGCCAGGTCCGCATGTATGTGTGCGGCATGACGATTTACGACCTCTGCCACATCGGCCATGCCCGGATGATGATGGCCTTTGACGTGGTGCAGCGCTGGCTCAGGGCCAGTGGCTACCAGGTCACCTATGTGCGCAACATCACCGACATCGACGACAAGATCATCAAGCGGGCGGTCGAGCGCGGCATCACCATCCGCGCCCTGACCGACGAGATGATCGTCGCCATGCACCGGGACATCGGCCTGCTCGGCATCGAGCCGCCGACGCTGGAGCCGCGCGCGACCGAGTACGTGCCGCAGATGCTGGACATGATCGGCACGCTGGAAAAAAAAGGGCTGGCCTACCGGGGCTCGGGTGGCGACATGAACTACGCGGTGCGCAAGTTCCCAGGCTATGGCAAGCTGTCGGGCAAGTCGCTCGACGAGCTGCGCGCCGGCGAGCGCGTCGCGGTGCTCGAAGGCAAGGACGACCCGCTGGACTTCGTGCTCTGGAAGTCGGCCAAGGACACCGAGCCCGAGGATGCCAAATGGGACAGCGCGGCGCTGGGCCACGACTACGGCCGGGGCCGGCCCGGCTGGCACATCGAATGCTCGGCCATGAGCTGCGCCACGCTGGGCGAAACCTTCGACATCCACGGCGGCGGGGCCGACCTGCAGTTTCCGCACCATGAAAACGAGATTGCCCAGAGCGAAGGGGCCAACGGCACGCCGCTGGCACGCTTCTGGGTGCACAACGGCTTTGTGCGCGTGGACAACGAGAAGATGTCCAAGTCGCTCGGCAACTTCTTCACCATCCGCGAGGTGCTGGAGCAGTACGACGCCGAGACGATCCGTTTTTTCATCGTCCGCGCCCACTACCGCAGCGCGCTCAACTACAGCGACGCCCACCTGGACGATGCGCGCAATTCGCTCAAGCGCCTGTACACCGCGCTGCACCTGGCGCCGCCGGCAGCGGTGGTGATTGACTGGGCCGACCCGCAGGCCGCCCGCTTCAAGGCCGCGATGGACGAGGACTTCGGCACGCCCGAGGCGGTGGCGGTGCTGTTCGAGCTGGCCGGCGAGGTCAACCGCACGCGCTCTGCCGAGCGCGCCGGGCTGCTCAAGAGCCTGGGTGACTGCCTGGGCCTGCTGCAAGGCGAGCCTTCGGCTTACCTGCAGGCCGGCGCGGATCTGGATGATGCACGGATCGGCCAATTGATTGCCGAGCGCGCCGAGGCCAAGCAAGCCAGGGACTTCGCGGCGGCTGACCGCATCCGCGCCGAACTGCTGGCCAGGGGCATCGTGCTGAAGGATTCGCCCCAGGGCACCACCTGGGAAGTGCAGTCATGAAGTTTTCAAGCCTTTTATGCCTTTTGCGCAGATAAACTAAGCGCGAGCAGCTATGAAAAAGATAGTGAACTACGATCTTTTCAGCCCTGAGCTGATGGAGCCGATTGAGCTGGTGAGGCCGGTCAAGAAGCTCAGGTCGGTCAAGAAGATTCAGCTACCCGAGCCGCTTGGGCCGCTCAGCCAGCCTGAGCCGGTCAAAAGCCCGGTTGAGCTTGATCTGGTGCAGCAGGCCGGCGCCGCGCCGGCCCTCATCATGCCGCCGTACTGGACGGATGCCTGCAAGCACCTGGTCAGGAAAGACCGGGTCATGAAGCGGCTGATACCGCAGTTCGGCAACACCTGCCTGCAGTCGCGGGGCGACGCCTTCAGCACGCTGGCGCGCAGCATCGTCGGCCAGCAGATTTCGGTCAAGGCGGCGCAAACCGTCTGGCACCGTTTCGCCGCCTTGCCGGCCGAGATGACGCCGGACCATGTATTGCGCCTGAAAATCGATGACATGCGCGCCGCCGGCCTGAGCGCCCGCAAGGTCGAATACCTGGTCGATCTGGCGATTCACTTCGACGCCGGCCGGGTGCATGTGAAGGACTGGCAGGCGATGGGCGATGAAGCCATCATTGCCGAGCTGATCGCCATTCGCGGCATCGGCCGCTGGACCGCCGAGATGTTTTTGATGTTCTACCTGACGCGGCCCAACGTGCTGCCGCTGGACGATGTGGGCCTCATCAACGGCATCAGCCGAAATTATTTTTCCGGCGAATCGGTCAGCCGCAGCGATGCGCGGGAAGTGGCCGCCGCCTGGGCGCCTTACTGCAGCGTGGCGACTTGGTATATTTGGCGCTCGCTGGACGCCAAGGCGGCGCAAGCTGCCTGAAGGCGAACAGGCAGCAAGCACCCCTGTCGGCAAGTCAAGATTCAAAAGCCCGAGGACACACATGGCCAAAAAAACATTTCTCGATTTCGAGCAGCCGATAGCGGAGCTGGAAGGAAAAATTGAAGAATTGCGTTACGTGCAAACCGAGTCAGCGGTCGATATTTCAGAAGAAATAGAGCAGCTGGCCAAAAAGAGCCAGCAGCTCACCAAGGACATCTACAGCGTCCTGACGCCGTGGCAGATCACCAAGATCGCGCGCCATGCCGAGCGGCCCTACACGCTGGACTACATCCGGGACATCTTCACCGATTTCGTCGAACTGCATGGTGACCGGCATTTTTCCGATGACCTGAGCATCGTCGGCGGGCTGGCCCGCTTCAACGGCAGCGCCTGCATGGTGCTGGGTCACCAGAAAGGCCGCGACACCAAGGAGCGCGGCCTGCGCAATTTCGGCATGACCAAGCCCGAGGGTTATCGCAAGGCGCTGCGGCTGATGAAGACGGCTGAGAAATTTGGCCTGCCGGTGTTCACCTTTGTCGATACGCCGGGCGCCTATCCGGGCATTGACGCCGAGGAGCGCGGCCAGTCCGAGGCTATCGGCCGCAACATCTTCGAGATGGCGCAGCTTGAGGTGCCGATCATCACCACCATCATCGGTGAAGGCGGCTCCGGCGGCGCGCTGGCGATTTCGGTCGCCGATCAGGTGGTGATGCTGCAGTATTCGATCTACTCGGTCATCAGCCCCGAGGGCTGCGCCTCGATTCTCTGGAAAACTTCTGAAAAAGCACAGGATGCGGCCGAAGCGCTGGGCATCACCGCGCACCGGCTCAAGGCGCTGGGCGTGATCGACAAGATCGTTAACGAGCCGGTCGGCGGCGCCCACCGCGACCCCAAGCAGATGGCCGCCTTTTTAAAGCGGGCGCTCAATGATTCGTTCCGCCAGGTCAGCGACCTGAAGGTCAAGGAACTGCTCGACCGCCGCTATGACAGGCTGCAAAGCTATGGCCGGTTCACCGACACCAAAGCCGACGCCGGCAAGTAAACCTCGCCCGGCGCTGGCCGGCGCCGCCCCGTCGGGCAACCCGGCGCTGGCGGCTCTCGCTTCCCTGTTGTCACAAGCCTTGCCGCTGCCCGTGGGCGTGGCCTACAGCGGCGGCGCCGATTCGACCGCCTTGCTGCTGGCGGCCGTGGAACTATGGCCGGGCCAGGTGCGGGCGCTGCATGTCCACCATGGGCTGCAGGCGGCGGCTGATGATTTCGCCGGCGTCTGCGAATCCGTGTGCGCCAAGGCCGGCGTTCCGCTGCAGGTGGTAAGAGTCGATGCCCGCCACGCAACCGGCCAAAGTCCTGAAGATGCGGCCCGCCGTGCCCGCTATGCGGCGCTGGCCGCTGCTGCCGCAGGCCAGGGTATGCGGGCAGTGCTGCTCGGCCAGCATGCCGATGACCAGGTGGAAACGCTGCTGCTGGCGCTGAGCCGGGGCGCCGGCCTGCCCGGCCTCTCGGCCATGCCTGCGCGCTTCGAGCGCGGCGGCGTTGCGTTCCATCGCCCGCTGCTGCAGCTCCCGGCGGCCGTGCTGCGGCAGTGGCTACTGGAGACGCGGGTTCCTTTCGTGGACGACCCGACCAACAGCGACGAGCGCTACACCCGAAACCGCATCCGGGCGCGCCTGCTGCCCGCGCTGGCGCAGGCGTTTCCCCACTTTCGCCAGACCTTTGCGCGCAGTGCCCGGCATGCGGCAGAGGCGCAGGCGGTGCTGGTGGAAGTGGCCACCCAGGACCTGGCGACGGTGGGTTCGCCGCCTGGCATCAAGGCGCTTCAGGTCTTGTCCCGGCCGCGCCAGGCCAACCTCCTGCGCCACTGGCTGCTGCAGCAGCAGGCCACGCCCAGTGCATCGCAACTCGATGAGCTGGTGCATCAGCTGGCGGCCTGCACCACGCGCGGCCATCGGATCCATCTCAAGGTGGCCACCGGCCATGTGAGCCGGGCCGGCAGCGTTTTGCACTACACCGGCGGCGCAGCATCTATACCCTGAACCGGCTCGGACGGCTGGTTATAATTTAAGGCTTTGCCGATGAGCTGAAAGCGCGTTTGCTGACTGCTTTTCATGGTTTCTTTCGGCGGGAAAATGAATTCTTTACCAACTCCTGATTGACACCCCGCAATGGCTTTGATCGTTCATAAATACGGCGGCACATCGATGGGCTCGACCGAGCGCATCCGCAATGTGGCCAAGCGCGTCGCCAAGTGGGCGCGGGCCGGCCACCAGATGGTCGTGGTGCCCAGCGCCATGAGTGGCGAGACCAACCGCCTGCTCGGCCTGGCCAAAGAGCTGGCGCCCGCCCGGCAGGACGAGGCCTATGGCCGCGAACTCGACGCCCTGGCCGCCACCGGCGAGCAGGCTTCCAGCGCGCTGCTGGCGATTGCCCTGCAGGCCGAGGGCATGCAGGCCGTCAGCTACGCCGGCTGGCAGGTCACCATCAAGACCAACAACGCTTACACCAAGGCCCGCATCGAGTCGATTGACGACGAAAAAGTGCGTGCCGACCTGGAAGCGGGCAGGGTGGTCATCATCACCGGCTTTCAGGGCATGGACGAGGGCGGCAACATCACCACGCTGGGCCGCGGCGGCTCGGACACCTCGGCCGTGGCGATTGCCGCCGCGCTCAAGGCCCATGAGTGCCTGATCTACACCGATGTCGATGGCGTGTACACCACCGACCCGCGCGTCGTGCCCGAGGCGCGCCGCCTGCACACCGTGAGCTTCGAGGAAATGCTGGAAATGGCCTCAATGGGCTCGAAGGTGCTGCAGATCCGCTCGGTCGAGTTCGCCGGCAAGTACAAGGTGCCGCTGCGAGTGCTGTCCAGCTTTACCGCCTGGGACATCGATATTCAGGAAGAAGCCGCTTCAGGCACGTTGATCAGTTTTGAGGAAGACGAAAAAATGGAACAAGCCATCGTATCGGGTATCGCATTCAACCGCGATGAAGCCAAGGTTTCCGTGCTCGGCGTGCCCGACACCCCCGGCATTGCCTACCAGATCCTGGGCGCAGTGGCCGACGCCAACATCGAGGTCGATGTCATCATCCAGAACATCAGCAAGGACGGCAAGACTGATTTCAGCTTCACCGTGCACCGCAACGACTTCGCCAAGACGATTGATCTGCTCAAGACCAGGGTGTTGCCGGCGCTGGGGGCGCAGGAAGTTACCGGCGACGCCAAAATCTGCAAGGTCAGCATCGTCGGCATCGGCATGCGCAGCCATGTGGGAATCGCCAGCAAGATGTTCCGCGTGCTGGCCGAGGAGCGCATCAACATCCAGATGATCTCGACCAGCGAGATCAAGACCTCGGTGGTGATTGACGAGAAGTACATGGAGCTGGCCGTGCGCTCGTTGCACAAGGCATTTGACCTTGACCAGCCGGTCGCTTGAAAATCAGGCCGAAGTCGTGACATAATCCTGCTATTGGAGACGTGACCGAGTGGCCGAAGGTGCTCCCCTGCTAAGGGAGTATGGGGCTTAAAATTCCATCGAGGGTTCGAATCCCTCCGTCTCCTCCAATTAGAAAACCCCAGGTGATTTATCACCTGGGGTTTTTCTTTGGGCGCTAGAAAGTTGACTACGCCCCGGCGCCAGTTTTGGCGCCACTGGCCGGGCTTCATCGCAGTCCCTAAAGTCGGGTACGCTTTGCGCCATGACTTCACCAAAACTGAACAAGCCTTTCTCCATGATTCGGGAGTTTCATCTTGCCGACTGGTTTACCCTGGCCAATGCGGTTTGCGGCATTGGCGCTTTGTTTTCCATGATGACCTTCCTGCAGACAAACCACCTCAAGCATGTGTATTTCGCCTGCGGACTGGTCGTGGCGGCCTTGATCTTCGATGTGCTTGACGGGCGAATTGCCCGCTGGCGCCAGAAAACCTCGGCCATGGGCCGGGAACTGGACTCGCTGGCCGATGTGATTTCGTTTGGGGTGGCCCCGGCCTTGATTGCCTACGGCTGCGGCATGCAGGGCCTTTACGACCGCATCATCCTGGCCGGCTTCGTCGCTTGCGGCGTTTCTCGCCTGGCGCGCTACAACGTAACGGCAGAATCCCTGTCTGGCGAGGACAACAAGGTGAAATATTTTGAAGGCACGCCCATCCCGACCTCACTGGTGCTGGTCATGGTGATGTGTGTCGCTGCCTGGCAAGGCGCGCTGAATGACTCGCTGTGGTTCGGCCAGCTCGTGCTGGGCGGCTTCACGCTGCATCCGCTGGTGCTCATGTTCGCTATTTCCGGCTCGCTGATGGTCAGCCGCATACGGATACCCAAACTTTAGGCTGGCAAACGCAGATACCGGCTAGCAGCGTTTGACTGGCTGCCGTGGAATGCGTTGCGCTGAAGATCATCCAGCCATGATGCTGTTTCGTGTCGTTTTGGCGCTTGGATCAGACTGACAACCTTCACGGCGACTTTTCCCATGTACTTTCGCCTTGCCGCCGATGCCGTTCTGGTGCTGCACCTGTCCTTCATCCTGTTTGCACTTTTGGGTGGAGTGTTGGCCCTGCGGTGGCGCTGGGTGCCGCTGCTTCATCTTCCAGCGGTTGCCTGGGCCTTTTTCGTGGAAGCAACAGCAGGTATTTGCCCGCTGACCCGGATCGAGAACGAGTTTTGGGGTATGGCGGGACAATCGGGTTATTCCGAAAGCATCATTGAGCACTACCTTCTCGGTGTCATCTACCCTGCCGGCCTGACCCGCGAGATTCAACTCCTGCTTGCCGCCATAGTCGTCGTCGTCAATGTCGCTATTTATTCATGGCTTGTCTTTCATTGGTCGGCTTGCCTGAAAAATAGGCAAGAAAAGAAGAAAGGGCACCGAAGCGCCCTTTCTTGATTGCTTGGCTGGTACCAGACTCAGCCGCCGCGCTTGTTGCCGCCGCTGGACTGTCCGCCCTTACGGCCTGCCTCACGCGCCTCTTCCGAAGTGAACTCGTGGGCCGTGCCTTTTTCATGGGCAGCCTTACCTCCCTCGCGGCCAGCTTCACGGGCTTCTTCCGGTGTGAACTCGTGAGCCGCGCCCCTTTCGTGGGCGGCCTTACCGCCCTCGCGGCCAGCCTCGCGGGCTTCTTCCGAAGTGAACTCGTGGGCCGTGCCTTTTTCATGGGCGGCTTTACCCCCCTTGCTGGCGATCTCGCGCTGCTGTTCCGGGTCCATGGAGGCGAAGCCACGATTGGAGGTATCGCCACCGCCTTTTTTCCCCTGATTTCCTGAAGCCATGAGAGTCTCCCAGTATGGATACGAAATCATACGTACCCGACGTTGATGAACAGCGAAATGCTGACCAGGACCGTCAGGTTCATGCTTGCCGCGCAGGATGTTTGTCAGCACCCTGCCGTAACGTCCGTCAGATTAGTCTCACGCGCCCTGGTGTTACCAAGGCCAATTGCCGGCGCTAGACTTCTGGCACTTGTTCAGCTGCCAGGACAGCAAGAAAATTCTCTGGCACCGTCAAAAATCCCTGTTGCTGGCAAGAAAACCCCAGGCCGCGCAGGTAGATGCCCACCATGGCATCACCCACTTCCAGCAAGTCAAAAAGAGCGGGGTCCAGCAGCCAGTTCTGGATCAGGCCGTCAATCAGCGCATGCAGGCCCTGGGCTGCCACCGGTGCCCGCACTGGCAAGGGCATGCCAGCCTGGCAGGACGCTGTTTCCAGGTGCTTTTGAATACCGTCCAGAAAACCGCTGCGCACCTGCAGATGGCGAAGGCGGACGGCCTCCAATTCCTCGACATATTCAACCTTGTGAGTGGCTACCTCGAACACTCTTCGGGTCTGAGGGTCGTTCACGATCTGCCTGAGCGCCTCAGCCGTGCATTGCCTGATCCGCTGGAGTGGATTGAAATCGGCTTCGCCACCCGTCTTGAAATTGATCTCGTCGGAACTGAACGACGCTTCCATCGGCAGCGTCACCCGGTCCATCATGGCATTGAAGAGGTCGGCCTTGTCCTTGAAATGCCAGTACACCGCGCCTCGCGTGGCGCCGGCGCGCTGGGCAATGTCCTGCAGGCTGGTGCGCGACACACCTTGCAGCTGGAACAGGCATTCAGCCGCGTCAAGCAGCCGGTGGCGGGTTGCCAATGCGTCTTCTTTGGTGCGACGGGCCATTTTTAACTCTCCTGATGCTTTTTTGAACCGAGTTTTTATACATTCATCAATGTATGTAAACTATAGCACTCGTAAAAACCCTTATTCTTTTGGCTTCGTTCGGGGTGGATACGCCTTTCAGCCTGATCAAAAGATTCCTTTTGCGCCTTTTTTCCAAAAAATCTAGGAACAGCATGTCCATGTCTAGCGTTGCCCCTGCGTTTTTACCTGCCAGCCTGGCCCGCCTTCAACCAGTGGCGGCGGTTGCCCTGCTTTCCTTGCTTCTTGCCGGATGCGGCAAGGGTGCTGCGCCCCAGGCGCCTGCGGGCGCCGGCGCCGCACCGCCGCCGCCCCAGGTCGGCGTGGTGACCGTGACACCGGGTGATGTGGGATTGATCACTGAATTGCCGGGCCGCCTGGAAGCCTCGCGCGTGGCCGAAGTCAGGGCGCGTGCCGCCGGCATCTTGCAAAAGCGGCTGTTCCGCGAAGGCAGCGATGTCAAAGCCGGCCAACCACTGTTTGCCATTGATGCAGCTCCCTATGCGGCGGCTGCGGCCAGCGCCAAGGCCAGCCAGGCGCGGGCTGAAGCCAATCTGGCGCAGGCGACTGCGCTGGCCGAACGCTACAAGCCGCTGGTCGAGGCCAATGCGATCAGCAAGCAGGACTATGCCAACGCCGTGGCTTCGCAGAAACAGGCGGCCGCCGACGTCGCCGTGGGCAAGGCCAATGTGCAGACGGCCAGCATCACCTTGGGCTATGCCTCGGTGACCGCGCCGATCTCAGGCCGGATTGGCCGCTCGCTGGTCACCGAGGGCGCGCTGGTCGGGCAGGGCGATGCAACACAGCTGGCCGTCATCCAGCAGATCAACCCGATGTATGTCAACTTTACCCAGTCGGCGTCCGATGTGATGAAGCTGCGCTCGGCCATGGCCAGCGGCCAGTTCAAGCGCGCCAGCGGTGCCGAAGCCGCCAGCGTGCGCATCGTGCTGGAAGATGGCACGGAATACGCCCAGCCGGGCCGTTTGCTGTTTTCCGACCTGACGGTCGATGCAGCCACCGGACAGATCACCCTGCGGGCCGAAGTTCCCAACCCCGGCGGCCAGTTGCTGCCCGGGCTTTATGTGCGCGTGCGGCTGGAGCAAGCCCAGGCCAGCAATGCCATCACCTTGCCGCAGCAGGCTGTCACGCGTACGGCGCAGGAGGACACCGTTATGGTGGTCGGCGCGGATGGAAAAGTCTCGCCGCGCACCATCAAGATCGGCTCGGCCAAGGGCACGCAATGGGTGGTGCTGGAGGGCCTGAAAACAGGCGAGCAGGTCATGGTCGATGGCTTCCAGAAACTGCAGATGATGCCGCCCGGCACGCCGGTCAAGGCGGTGCCCTGGCAGCCCGCTGATGCGCCGGGCGCGCAGGGCACGCAACCCGCCACTGCGGCGTCTGCCCCTGCCGCAGGTGCCGCCGCGTCTGCCACCGCCAGCTCCGCGGCGCCCGCTGCTTCGGCAGCCGCCAAGTAAGGA
>JAQGNK010000224.1 GCA_028291905.1 Polaromonas sp. | reverse complement strand
ACCAGCCCTGCGCCGCGCTGTCCGCGCCGGCCAGCATGGGCGCCGAGGCGTCTTTGCACAACTACATATCCTTCGCTGGCATGACCGCGCGAGCAACTGCGCGCTGCGACGGCCTGGCTGCGAAGGGCCTGGTCAGCGGCGCCGATACCGCGGCGCGCTCGCTCGACGCACTGAACAAGTTGCGCGCCTACGGCTGGTCGGCGGAGAGCGACACCATGCACAGCGCCCATTACGGCCTGGGCAATGGCCCCATCCTGGCGGCCATGTACCCGGTCAGCTATGGTCGGCTCTCCGTGCTCGACAACGTGTGCAACACCAGCTTTGCGCAGGTGGATGCGACCAGCGCGCCAGTGCCGGTGACGCCAGCCACCAAGGCGCAGGTATTTGCCTCCGGCAACGGCACGGCCAATGGCGCGCCAGCGAACGTGGTCTATAACAATTCGGTCGGCGGGGCGCGTTCCTGGCAACTGGCCACATCGCCTTCGACTGGGGTACAGGACTTCGGGCTGGACAACGCGCTGTGCCAGCGCGCCCTGGTGACTGGCGTGGATGCTGCCACAGGCGCCGCGCTGACCACGGCCAGCACCCCAACCCTGGCGCAAAGCGCCGCAGTGCGCGCCGGCATGGCCGAGGTGTTGTTCAGCGGCAAGCTCCAGTCCAAGCCGACCATCATCGTCGCTGGCCGCAGCGATGCCTTGCTGCCCATCAACAACGCGGCGCGCGCCTATGTGGCGTTCAACCGCGCAGCCGACGGCGCGGGCAGCAAGCTGAGCTACGTCGAGGTGACCAATGCGCAGCATTTCGATGCGTTCCTGGGCTTTTCGGGTTTTGACACCCGCTATGTGCCGCTGCATGTGTATTTCAACCGCGCCATGGATGCAATGTATGCCCACCTGAAGACCGGCGCGGCCTTGCCGCCGAGCCAGGTGGTGCGAGCCACGCCTCGGGGCGGCGTGCCGGGCCTGGCCCCCGCCATCACCGCAAGCAATGTGCCCGCCTTCAGCGCGGCGCCGGCGGCTGGCAATCAGATAGGTTTCAGCGGCACCACGCTCGCACTGCCTAACTAAAACGAGGCCTTGCCTCTCCGGCGTACCGGCCCAGGGCTGGTACGCCGGTTTTCCCTGCAGCAAGCCCGCCAGCACGACAGGCCTGCCTTGCAGCGCATCACTTCAGCTCCATTCACAGATAGAAAATCATGCAAAAACTCACAACCTGGGGCCGACAGACCTTGGCCGCACTGGTGCTATGCAACCTGGGCGGCTTGGTCCACGCGGCAGACCTGGTCATTGGCCAGGTGGCTCCGCTGTCGGGCGTGCTGGCCAGCACCGGCCAGCAAATGGTGGTTGGCGGGAAAATTTATTTTGATTCCATCAATGCGCAAGGGGGCATCCACGGCACCATGATCCGCCAGGAAGTGGTGGACGATGGCTACAAGGTGGCTGAAACAGTTCGGCTGACACGCGAGCTGCTGGCGCGTCCCGAAGTGATCGCGCTGTTTGGGTTTGCCGGCACGGCCAACGTGACGCAGCTGCTGACCGAAGGCGTGCTGGAGGCCGGCGGCGCCGCCTTGGTCGCGCCTTACACCGGCGGCGAATCGCTGCGCAACCCCTTCAACCCCTGGATCTTTCATGTGCGTGCGGGGTATGCCGCTGAAGCCGAGCACATGGTGCAGCAGGTGACGACGCTGGGCATGAAACGCATCGCGGTCATGTACCAGGACGACGGCTTTGGCAAGGCCGGCCTGCTCGGCGTCGAGAACGCGCTGACCAAACGCAGCCTGAAGCTGTCAGCAGCAGCCGGTTATGAGCGCAACACCGACAACGTCGAGGAGGCGGTCAAGAAGATCAGGGCGTCGGACGCGCAGGCCATCATCATGATCTCCGTCAACAAGCCATCGGCGGCCTTTGTCAAGCAGTACCGCGAGGCCGGTGGCAGCGCCAAGCTCTACAACATTTCCGTAGTGGACCCGGCCGAGCTGGTCAAGCTGGCCGGCCTGAAAAACGTCCACGGCCTGGGCATCAGCCAGGTGGTGCCCTATCCTTTCGGCAGCACCCTGCCGGTGGTTCGGCAGTACCAGGAGCTGCTGAAAAAGTATGCACCGGATGAAGTCGTCAACTACACCAGCTTTGAGGAATTCGTCGGCGCCAAGGTGCTGGTCGAGGGCTTGCGGCGCGCCGGCCCCAACCCGACGCGCGCCAAGGTCGTCAAGGCCCTGGAATCCATGAACAACTACGACACCGGCGGCATCACCGTCAGCTACTCGCCGTCCAACCGCATGGGATCGCGCTTTGTGGAGGTGACGGTGGTCAGCAGCTCGGGCAAGCTGATGAAGTAGAGAAAACGTCGGCATTCTGCCCGGCGCGAGTGATCCAGACGCCGCCTGGTACCCCTACTCGCTGGATTCCACCTGGAGCGCCGTATTGGAAACAGCAGGTCGTTGAGGGTTTGAAGCGGGCGAAAACCCGACCTTCCGGGACGTTTACAGACCATCCGGAATGACGAAAAGGCTGACAGCCCCGATGATCAGCCCATGGAACTTGATTTACCTGCGGTGCAGAGCGCCGTCCAGTCGCTCGCCCGCCACGCGGTGCCGGCATTTGGGGTCGCGCTCGCCGGGGTGGTTGCCGCCGTCTGCGGACTGTGGTGGCTTGCATTGCGCTACGGCGTGCACCGTGAAACCAGCCGGTTCACAGCCCCGGCCTATCTGCTCGGCTACGTGGCGCTGGGCTTCGGCCTGATCCTGGGCGCAGCGGCGCTGTTTGCCGAGGTGGCTGAAAACCTGGGCGACGGCCGCAAGCTGGGCCAGCTCGATCTGCTGTTCTCGGACACGATCCGCGCCACGGTGTCGCCTGGCGCGCTCCAGCTATTTGCCTGGCTGACCCATCTGGGCGACCCGCTCACATTGACTGTTTTGTGCATTGCCGGCGCGCTGGCGCTTGTCTGGCGCCGCCGCCCTGCGCTGTGCATCGGCTGGGTGGCGGCGATCGCCGGTAACGGCGTGCTGAACAAGGTGTTGAAAAGCATTTTCGAGCGCACCCGCCCGGTGCATGAGCACGGCCTGGCATTCGCCGATGGCTGGAGCTTTCCCAGCGGCCATTCTTCAGGCTCTGTGGTGGCCTACGGCATGCTGGCCTATGTGCTGGTGCGCCTGCTGCCGGCCCGCCAAGCCAGAGCCCGGCTGCCCATCGTGGCGGCAGCTGTGGCGCTGGCTTTCACCGTGGGCTGCAGCCGGGTGTTTTTGCAGGTGCATTTCGCCACCGACGTGCTGGCCGGTTTTGCCTCCGGCTCGGCCTGGTTGGTGGTGTGCATCGCTGCGGTGGAGCTGGCGCACTGGCGGCGGGGCAGGAAATCATAGGTTGTGATCGAGACACCAGGCGGCGCGGCGTTGCGCGAGTAGATTTGTCCGGCTGACTGCAGATGTTGGGCTTCATAGGCTCAAACGAGCTTGAGGACTACTCCAATCCGGCCCGAAAAAGCGACAAGCAACGCGGGCGCGTCACTACCATCCAGGTCATACGGTGGCCAGACAAACGCGCCGCCTATCGTTTTTCACCTATTTCAAGGAGTTTTTCATGTTTCCCGAATACCGCGATCTCATCACGCAGCTCAAGACCGCCGATCAGCATTTCACCCGCTTGTTCGACCAGCACAATGCCCTGGACCGGCAGATTCAAAACATGGAGTCCCGCATAGAACCCGGAACCCCGGAGGAAATTGAACAGCTTAAAAAAGAAAAGCTGCAGCTCAAGGACCAGCTTTACACGATTTTGAAGCAGGCCGACGCGGTGTCTTGACAACCGAAAATGGCTGATGGCGCTGGCCTTGGCAAACGTTGAGCCTTGGCACGCCAGGTGCGAAGACACTGCCGGCAAATACCACTGGAAAGGACACAGCCATGACTGCCATGATGAAAGCTGCGATCTTTATCGCGCCTGGCCGCATCGAGCTGGCCGACAAGCCGATCCCGGCTGTCGGGCCCAACGATGCCCTGATGAGGATCACCACCACCACCATCTGCGGCACCGACGTGCACATCCTCAAGGGCGAATACCCGGTGGCCCGGGGGCTGACCATTGGCCACGAGCCCGTCGGCGTGA
>JAQGNK010000152.1 GCA_028291905.1 Polaromonas sp. | reverse complement strand
AGGTGCTGGTGTGCGACCCGCGCGAGGACTACGCGGCCACGCTCGGCATCGAGGGCGTGCGCCGCATCGACGGCATGCCCGATGACGCGGTGCGCGCGCTGGTGCCCGATATGCACACCGCCATCGTCGCGCTGACGCACGACCCCAAGCTGGACGACATGGCGCTCCTCGAAGCGCTCAATTCGGACGCGTTTTACGTCGGCGCGCTGGGTTCGGCGCGCAACCAGGCCACGCGCAAGCAGCGGCTGGCCGAGCATTTCGAGCTGAGCCAGGCCGCACTCAGCCGGCTGCATGGGCCGGTCGGGCTGCGCATCGGCGCGAAGACGCCGGCGGAAATCGCGGTGTCGGTGGTGGCGCAGATCATCGAGGTCAAGAATGCCCAGCCGGTCCGCCAGAACGCCACGGCGGCGACTGCCACGGCTGCAACAGCGGCGGCTTCGAACTGATGGCTGGCGGGAGGGCCGGCGGGCCGGCGGTGATCGTGCTGGCGTCGGGGCGCGGCGAGCGTTTCCTGGCCAGTGGCGGCACGGTGCCGAAACTGCAGGCGCTGCTGGCTGGCCGGCCGGTGCTGGCGCACACGCTGGCGGCGGTGCGGGCCTCTGGCCTGCGTTGGCATCTGGAGGACGCCGGCCATCCGGGCATGGGCGACTCGATAGCCGCCGGCGTGCGGGCCACGGCCGATGCGGCGGGCTGGCTGATCCTGCCGGGCGACCTGCCGCTGGTGCGGGCGTCGAGCCTGCGGGCCATCGCGGCGGCGCCGCTGGGGCTGGACGTGGTGGTGCCGGTGGTGGATGGGCAGCGCGGCCATCCGGTGCGGTTTTCGGCCCGCTGCGGGGCTGAGTTGATGCGGCTGTCGGGCGGGCAGGGGGCCGCCAGCGTGGTGCGCGCCTGGGGCACTGCCGAGTGGCCGCTGGACGATGTGGGCTGCGTTGCCGACATCGACACGCTGCAGGACCTGGCGCGGGCTGAGCGGCTGCTGGCGCTGCGCGGTGGGCTGGCTGATGGTTGAGATTGATCTTTTGGGTTCGGGGTGTTGGATTTTTGATTGAATCGAGGTTTTGCGCAGGTGTTGATTGCGCTGGCAGCTATTGAAATAATAGCTATTCTGGCTTTGGCTTGATGGTTGTTCTTGGCTTCTGTTTTCGCCGCTTTGGCCAGCTGGCCGGGGGTTGCCCGGCAGCAACTCACTTGTCTTTTGCTTCGCCAAAAGAAAGTAAGCAAAGAAAAGGCGACCCGACTGCCTGGGTCCCTGCGCTTCGCTTCGGGCAACCTGCGAGCCCCAGGAAAAACGGGGGTCGAGCTCGAACTCGCTTCACTGCGTTGCGCTCAGACAATCGCTCGCCCTGATCCCGTTTTTCCTGGGGCTCGCAGGCCCAGACAGAACGGGACTGCGGGGAATGAAAATCCAAACAGCCAAACAGCCAAACAGCCAAACAGCCAAACAGCCAAACAGCCAAACAGCCAAAGATAACCACGCTCTGCGCCCAGCAACAGAACAATCAAAGTGCTACGAATTCAATAGCTGGTTGCGCAGGCACTACCTGCGCCAGAGGCACTTTTCATGCATAAACGCCTGAATCCGAACCCGCTCCCGGCTGCCCCGTTCTGTCTTGGCCTGTGATGCTTCAAAAAACAGGATCAGGGCGGCGCGCTGTTTGAGTGCAGCGTAGCGGAGCGAGTTTGCGCCGACCCCCGTTTTTCTGGGGCAGCGCAGGTTGCCCGTAGCGAAGCGAAGGGACCCAGACAGCCGGGTCGCCTTTTCTTTGGAGACTTGCTTTTGGCGAAGCAAAAGAAAGTTACTAGCCGCCGGGCTACCCCCGGCCAGCAGGTGCAAGCAGCAAAAACCCAGCCACGAACAAGCAACAAAGCCAGCAAACCCCAGCCCTAGCGCCGCATCAACGTACTTTTCCCAAACAGGCTCTCCACCAGATCCAGCGCCACCTCTGCCGTGGCATTGCGCACATCCAGCGCCGGGTTCAGCTCCATCACATCCAGCGAAGCCATGCGGCCGGTGTCGGCGATCATTTCCATGCACAGCTGCGCCTCGCGGTAGGTCGGCCCGCCCTTGACGGCCGTGCCGACGCCCGGCGCGAAGCTCGCGTCCAGGAAATCCACGTCAAAGCTCACATGCAGGTGCGTGCTGTCGTCCATGCCGGCCAGCGCCGCTTCCATCGTCTGCCGCATGCCCACCTCGTCGATATGGCGCATGTCGAACACCTCCATGCCCGACTGCCGGACAAAGCGCTTTTCGCCTTCATCGACGCTGCGGATGCCGATCTGGCGAAACGCCGACGGCTGGGTGGCGGGCGACACGCCGCCAATGCCGGTCAGCTCGGCCGGCCCGTGGCCGCACAGCACCGCTACCGGCATGCCATGCGTGTTGCCGGTCGGCGTCAGCACATCGGTGTTGAAGTCGGTATGCGCGTCCAGCCACAGCACCCGCAGCGTCTTGCCGGCCTGGCGGCAGTGCCGCGCCACCGCGCTGATCGAGCCGATGGCCAGGCAGTGGTCGCCGCCCAGCAAGATCGGCATCTCGCCCTCGCTCAGCGCCGCATGCACCGCCTCGTGGACGGCCAGGTTCCAGGCGGCCACCTCGACCAGGTGGCGGTAGCCGCTGACCGGCGGCTGCCAGGGGTTGGCCGGGCCGCTGACATTGCCCGAATCGGTCACGGTCAAGCCGTGGCCCTCCAGCGTGGGCTGCAGCCCGGCGACCCGCAAGGCCTCCGGCCCCATGGACGAGCCTCGGGTACCCGCGCCCACGTCGGTGGGGGCGCCTATAAGCCTGATGTGTGGTGTCATGTGGAGCTAGCTTGGTGTGTGGTTGGAGCGAAGCGTTCCTTATGCCATAGCCGGCAGCTGTTTGCCGGACAGGGTTGATGGCGCGCCGCGCAAGTCCGGCGCCACCAAGTCCCTGGTAGAGGCCGATGCGCGAGGCGCGGCGGGCCTGACCAGCTGGTAAAGGTCTTTCGGGTCGTCGAGCCGTGGAATCAGCGGGATCGTCCCGCCGATGGCCAGCGCACCGGCCGTTTCGTGCAGGTAGCGCAGCGCCGAGAAATCCTCCAGCGCAAACCCCACCGAGTCGAACATCGTGATCTGCGCTGGACTGTCGCGCCCGGCCTGCTCGCCCGCCAGCACCCGCCATAGCTCGGTCACCGCGAAATCCGGCGCCATCTGCTGCAGATCGCCCTCGATGCGGGTTTGCGGCTCGTACTCGACGAACACCTTGGCAGCGCGCAGCACATCGGCATGGATTTCGGTCTTGCCGGGGCAGTCGCCGCCGACGCCGTTGATGTGCGTGCCGGGCTTGAGCATGCCGGCGGTGATGATGGTCGCATTGGTCTTGTCGGCCGTCACCGTCGTCACGATGTCGGCATCGCGCACCGCATCAAGGGTGCTGCCGAACACCCGCAGGCGCAGGCCGGCCGCATCCGGGTTGGCCTGCAGGTTGCGCATCAGCTTGGCGGTGGCCGCTGGATCGATGTCGTACAGGTGAATCTCCTCGATGCCGAGCAGGTGGTGAAACGCCAGCGCCTGGAATTCGCTCTGCGCGCCATTGCCGACGAGCGCCATCACGCGGCTGCCCGGCCGGGCCAGCGCCCGCGCCGCCAGCGCCGACGTGGCGGCGGTGCGCAGGGCGGTGGTCAGCGTCAGCTCGCTGATGAGCAGCGGCAGGCCGGTCGCCACGTCGGCCAGCACGCCGAAGGCCATCACGGTGGACAGGCCGATGGCGGTGTTTTTCGGATGGCCGTTGACGTACTTGAAGGTGTAGGTGGTGGCGTCGGCAATCGGCATCAGCTCGATCACGCCGCCCTCCGAATGGCTGGCCAGGCGGGCGGATTTGTCAAAGCTCTGCCAGCGCAGAAAGTCTTCTTCGATGCAGGCGGCCATACCCTGCAGCGTGGTGACCATGCCCTGGCGGCTGACGAGGCTGGCCACGTCCTGCGGGCTGAGAAAAAGGGTGTCGTGGCTGCTTGCGGCTGTGCTTGCGGCTGGGGTGTTCATGGTGGGCTTTCGTATTTTTAAATCGGTTGCAATGAGTGTGCCCAGCCGGCCAGTCAATCACAAGTGTCAAAAGTGCTGGTAAATCGTCAGTTCTTTGCCGTTATGGCAGGATAAAATGGCTAAATGGACGAAATCGACAATCAACTGCTGTCGCTGCTGCGGCAGGACGCGCGCCTGTCGGTGGCCGCGCTGGCCGCCAAGCTGGGGGTGTCGCGCGGCACGGTCACCAACCGCATCCGGCGGCTGGAGGACGCCAGCGTCATCGTCGGCTACAGCGTGCGGCTGCGGCCCGATGTGCAGCAGAGCCAGATCAAGGCCTGGATGAGCATTGCGGTCGATGGCAACCAGACCCGCGCCGTGATTGCCAGCCTGCTCGGCGAGCCCGGCGTGGCGACGCTGCACGACACCAACGGCCGCTGGGACCTGCTGGCCGAGCTGCGCGCCGACAACCTGCAGGCGCTGGCCAAGGTGCTGGAACGCATCCGCCTGCTCAAGGGCATCAGCAACACCGAAACCAGTATCCACCTGGAAACCTACCGGCTGTCGTAGCGCGAAGTCAATTTGGTTTTCGTCACGCTGTGCAAGGCGCTCAGCGGATTTTGCTCCTGTATTCATAGCTGTTTGCGCATATAGCGCCTGCGCCAGAGGCCGATTTGATGCTGAAAAACTGCTGCCGGCCAACCGGAGGCATCCGCGCCGCTTCTAGAATCCATTCACTATGCAACTGGCCCCCGCCCAACTCCAAGACCACCTCAAGCGTGGCCTCAAAAGCCTCTACACCCTGCACGGCGACGAGCCCCTGCTGGTGCAGGAGTTCGCCGATGCCCTGCGCGCCGCAGCCCGCAAGCAGGGCTACACCGAGCGCACGGTGCACACCGTGTCGGGCGCGCATTTCGACTGGAGCGAGGCACTGGCCAGCGGCGGCTCGCTGAGTCTGTTCGCCGACAGGCAGATCGTCGAGATCCGCATTCCCAGCGGCAAGCCGGGCAAGGACGGCTCGGTGGCGCTGCAGCAGCTGGCCGAGCGCGCCCAGGGCGATAATTCGACGCTGACGCTGGTGATGCTGCCCCGGCTCGACGGCATGGCGACGAAGGCCGCCTGGTTTGGGGCGCTGGAGAGCTTCGGCGTGACCGTCAAGTTCGAGCCGATTGACCGCCGCACGCTGCCGCAGTGGATCGCCCAGCGCCTGCAGCAGCAGGGACAGCGCGTGGCCAATGGCGAGGAGGGCCAGCGCACCCTGCAGTTCTTCGCCGACCGGGTGGAAGGCAACCTGCTGGCCGCGCACCAGGAAATCCAGAAGCTCGCGCTGCTGTACCCGGTCAACGGCGAAGGCATCCTGAGCTTCGAGCAGGTGGAAAACGCGGTGCTCAACGTGGCGCGCTACGACGTGTTCAAGCTGTCCGAGGCGGTGCTCGGCGGCCAGCCGGTGCGGGTGGCGCGGATGATCGACGGCCTGCAGTCCGAGGGCGAATCCGAAGTGCTGGTGCACTGGGCGTTAGCTGAGGACATCCGCGGCATGAAGCGGGTGAAGGACGCGATTCAGGCCGGCCGGCCGATGCCGATGGCGCTGCGCGACAACCGGGTCTGGGGGGCAAAGGAAAAGCTGTATGAACGGGTGCTGCCCGGCATGAGCGACGCGGCGCTGGCAAAGCTGCTGGACGCGGCGCAAAAGGTCGATGGGATCGTCAAGGGCTTGAAGCAGCCGGACTGGCCGGCTAGCGGCTGGCAGGCGCTGCACCGGCTGGCCGGCATGGTGTGCGAGCAGTGCATGGCGCCGTCGCGGGCCGCGCCGCCTGGTTCGGCCGGCCGCGCCGCAACGGGCGGCGTTCGGCACTGAGCGGCTGCGGCGGCACCGCGTGCCGACACCGCCGTGCGGTTGAGCGGTTAATCGGTGCCGGGGGTCAGGGTGATTTTTCCGTCCCGCACATAGTCGTCGAACTGGATGCGCGGAATGGCCGTCACGCCGGCGATGCCCTTGGCGGCTTCCCAGCTGAGCGTGGCGCTGTCGGCTGCCAGCGCGACTTCCACCCGCACGCGGGGAATCTCGATGGGCGCGCCGTCACCCGGCGTATAGGTGACGTCACCGGTAATCATGGCGAATTGGGGCATGTGTCATTTCCTTGAGAGGTTGGAGAAGGGACTGTGAAAAGTCTCAAAAAACATTTTGCATCAGATGCCGGCAAAAGTATGTCGTCCAAGGCCGGCTCTGCGCCACAGCCAGTCAATTTCAAGGCTGGCGGCCCTGGCGGGACTGGCGCTGATGGCGGGTGCTGTGCTGCAAGCAGCATGGGCTTTGTCGATTGTTCCAGTCGTCGCAGTTTTTCGGCCCAATGGCATGCCGTAACGCAGGGTTATCAAATGCTCTGGTTTTGATAGCTGCCAGTGCTTGCCAAGCATACGCTGGAGGCTTGAAAGGCTTGAATTCCTTTAAATGCCAAGGTCCCCGGATGACTTCTTGCTGCGCTCTGGAGGCCGGGCTGGCGGACCACTTTTACTGCTTGGAATTCCAGCCAAACCGCGTAAGATTTCCGGTGACAGGCCCGATCAACTTTTGAAGGAACACCGCGATGAGCAACCATGTTTACAAACTGCTGGAGCTGACCGGCTCTTCCCCGGTCAGCATCGAGGACGCGGTCAGCACCGCCATCGCCAAGGCCCATGAGACGGTGCGCAACATCCAGTGGTTCTCCATCACGGAAACCCGGGGCCATGTGGAGGCTGGCAAGGTGGCGCACTGGCAAGTGTCTCTGAAGATCGGTTTCACGCTGGACTGAGCGGGCTTTTTAATCCTGAAACACTGAAGGCACGCCATGTACAAAAAAATCCTGCTGGCTTACGACGGCTCCGAATCGGGGCAGAAAGCACTGCTCGACTGCCATGAAATTGCCCAATGGAGCCAGGCGCAGCTGCAGCTGATCGCGGTGATGCAGCTGCCCCTGAGCGCCCTCACGCTCGAAGGCGGCATTTATGACGAGACGCTGCAGCAAGGCGAAAAGAAACGCTACCAGGCCATTCTTGATGCCGGCCTGCGCAAGCTCAGCGACGCCGGGCTGGCGGCGCGCGGCGAGGTCGTCATCGGCGACGCGGTGAGCGAAATCACGCACTGCGCCAGCACCATCGGGGCCGACCTCATCGTGGTCGGCCACAAGCACCTGAGCGGATGGGCGGCCCGCTGGTGGAGCGGCTCGGTCTCCAAGGCGCTGATCGAGCAGGCGCCCTGCAGCGTGCTGGTAGTCATCACGCATTGAAAGCCGGGCGCCAGGCAGGCGGCGCAGAATTTGATCCGATTTCAGCAAGCAGCCGGGTCAGCAGGCACAGGGAGCCCAGAAGTGGGTGCTGATGGTGGGGTTGTAGCCGGGGTTGGCAAATTTGGCGACGTAGGCCAGGCCATTGGGGTACAAGACGCGGGCGCCGGCGGCGTAGTGCTGTCCGTTGACCCAGGCAGGCGGCTTTGTGCAGACCGACGCCATGGGATTATTCAAGCGCTGCATATAGACATCACCCGCAGCAGCCGGGTCGACCGCAAACCCGACCAGCACGGCGTCGCCGTCGGCCAGCGGCAACGTGTCACGTGGCGCCACGCCAAGGCTGACGGCGTCTCCAGCAGGGTCACCCTTGCTCGTGTACCTTTGGGCCTTGTACTGCCCAGAGTCGACAAACCAGAGCAGGAGATAGCTTCCATCGGCAAGCACCTGCCGGTCAACAAACTCGGTCAGCTGCGCAGGCCTCATGGCTGTCCTGGCCGCAATGGGCTTTGGTGGGCCGATCAAGGCGCCGTTGGCGTTGATCAGCTGACTCTGGGGGCCAGCGCTAGTGGCCTGAAAGACCATGAAGTTGCCGTCCTTGAGCGGCAGCACGTTGGCGCAGTGCGTTGGCGCAAGGACCTGGCTGGGCACCAAATGTTTATCGTAACGAACCACCGAAGTCGCCGTTGGCCGGCTCCTTATGCCTAAACAGCCTTCGGCACCGGACAGATCGGTCGTGGTCTTCCCGAGCAGGAATGCGCCATCAGGCGCTGCTTGAATCGCATATTCGGCAAGGCCGAGGTTGACATCAAGAATCGAGAGCGCAATCGGGCTGCCGCTGCGGTTGCCTGCGCTGTCATGGCGCTGGGCGGAAAAAACCTTTTTCTGCACAGTGGCAGGCTCCGAATTGGAAGTCCAGTTGACCACGAAGTCCCCATCGTTCAATGCCACGATCACTGCGGGGTCATAAACAGTGGCTCCGCGCGTCCTGACCACGGCGGTTTCCCTGAGCACCTGGACGCCACTTGAATTGAACTTCTGGATGAACACGCCGCTTTCCACAGCGGGCGAGTTGATGAGCTCTCCCTGCGCATTCCTGCTGCCCAGGTACGCCGCAACAATGCTGCCGTCGGTTAGCACGGCAATGGAGCCGCCGCTGCCCTGAAAGGTAAGCGGCAGCCGGGTTTGCGTGCCTGTCTTCTTGCCTGCACTATCGAACCGCTGCAGATAAAACTGCGTCCGGGTTGATGAATTTGCTGCGCTGGACTGCCACACCACCAGATAGCCCCCATCGTCCAGGGCAGCCGAAGCAAGCCACTCCTGAGTGCCCTCAATCACCGTATTGACCCGCGTGACTGGCTCTGCGACCAGCGCCGCGCTCGCCGAGGAAACTTCAGTGCTGGAAGCGACCTGGCCGGACAAGGAATCCATGGGATAGGAGCTGGCGGCATTGCCAAGCCCGCAGACCGTAAGGCACAGCCCTAGAGAAGCGGCTAAAACTGTCTTGTTCATCTTGTTCTCCGGGAAATTGATGACATGGTTGTTTTTAAAGGCCGCAGCCGTGTGATACGGCCTCACTCGGTGAGGTTTCGCGTCTGAGCATGCCTTGGATTTCGCCAGGCGCTGGTGTGCCTTACATTCCGTTGGTGTGCCTTACATCCAGAAGCAATTTCATTGACGAATTTGAATGGAGCACGGGGGCTTTGATTATTTAGAACAACTTGATGGCATCGAGTAGGTTTCGGCCATGACGAAGGCCATCACGCTGTGAAGCCATCGGTGAGATGGCTTACAAAAAGTAATTCCGGCGTACGTCAATTGAGCCAAACGACAAAGGCGGCCCAGTAGATCGCCGCCAGAAAGTTGCGAGCGGTCATGTCCTATCGCGTGGCGATGGCGCGGTACTGCTTAAGCCGGGCGAAGAAGCTCCCGATCAGGTGTTGTGCCTTGTGCGGGTGGCGGTCATAGCTGCGCTGGCCTCGGCGCGTGCGCCAAGGCGGAATCACTGCGGCTTTGCCGGCTTGCAATAGCGGCTCGCTCACCCGCTCATGCGCGCCATCAGCCTGGTCGGCAATCACCGTGGCGCCCGGGCTGGCTTTGAGCAGCATTTCAGCGCCCTCCAGCTCATGAGCCTGCCCGGGCGTGAGGTGAAAGCGCGCCGGATTGCGCAGTGCATCGACCGTGGCGTGGATCTTCGTGCTTCAGGCGGCCACGGCTCACAACTGCACCCGATTCCCTGGCCTTGTCCAGGCCCCTTTTTAGCCTGCGCGCTGTGCTGGCGGGCTCCAAGAATGGTCGGGTCAACCAGGGCGTATTCGTTGCCTGCATCCTGCGCGAAGCACCTCGAAGGCGCACTGCCAAACGCCCCATCCGCTCCGGCGCGAATGGCGCAGATGCACCAAATGAAAGTCGCCAAAGCGCCCCGGTAGGCCTCGCCAGGCGATGCCTGCGCGGCAACGGTATAAGCACGGCCTCAATAAACAGCTGGTTGCCCCGGGCAGCCATGCCCACATGGCCTTGGCGGCCAGGCAACAAATCCTTGATGCGTTCCGGCTGATCGTCTGGAAGTGCGTATTGTGTGGTTATTGCCTTCAAATAAGGCAATCCTGTCCGGCATTCAAGGATGAACAGGCCTTTGAATTGATGACATGCTCTGGGCATCGGATTGATGCAGGAGCGCAATCAGTCCATGAAACGCGCTGAAGCAATTTTTACCAGGTGCTCTTGTTTTAATAGCTGCCCGCGCATGCGGTTCATGCGCTGCAGCCCTGAAAGGCTTGAATTTCAGCCTGCAGCCCTTGCCAGGCGCCGCAGGGCAAATCATGCTGGCACCCTCCACAAGCCAAGGCCTGGCCATAATTTATTCACCCCTATGGCTTGCCTGCGGGCAATCCCATATCATTCCCGCCATCCCTTACCCAGAGATGGCGGTTTCTTCAAGCGGGCAGTGTGCCGCGCCGTCGCGTGCATCTTCTTCTGCCAGCCACGCCCCACCGGGAGACGCCAGGAACCCGCCCGATGCAGCACACCGCTTCGCTTTCCAAAAAACTCATCCGCATCGGCGCCGCGCTGCTGGGCGTTGCCCTGGCCTCCATCTGGCTGACCTTGTGGGTCACCTGGCAGCTCGAAGGCGGCGCTGCCGCAGTCAATGAGGCCGGGCGAATGCGGATGCAGACCTGGCGGCTGGCCAGCGCGGTCCATTCAGGCGTGCCGCCGCCGGAGCTGCAGCGCCTGGTCGGCACCTTCGAGGACAGCCTGGCGGTGCTGCGCCAGGGCGACGCGTCGCGGCCGCTGTTCGTGCCCTGGGATGCGCAGGTGCGCGGCGAGTTCGCGGCGGTCGAGTCGCTCTGGACCGCACAGCGCCAGCAGTGGCTGGGCGGGGCGCAGCTGCCGGTGGAGGAGTCGCTGCGCAAGGCCGGCGACTTTGTCGAGGCGATTGACCGCTTCGTGCTGGCCATCGAGCAGCACCTGGCCCGGCTGACCGCCATCCTGAACCTGTTCCAGTTCGCCATGATGGCGCTGGCCATCGGCGGCGCGGTGGTCATGCTCTACACCGGCCATCTGTACGTAATCAGCCCCTTGAGCCGGCTGCGGCAGGGCCTGGGCAAGGTGCAGTCCGGAGAATTCACCACCCGCATCGAGGTCGACACCGAGGACGAGTTCGGCCAGGTGGCGGCCGGCTTCAACCGCATGGCCGGCACCCTGGACGCCCTGTACAAGGGGCTTGAATCCCAGGTCGAGGCCAAGACCCGCCACATCGAGGCGCAGCGGATGCGGCTGGAGGCGCTCTATGAAGTGAGCGCCTTCCTGGCGCAGGCCAGCAGCATCGACGAGCTGGCGCGCGGCTTTGCCCAGCGCGTGCGCATCCTGATGAAGGCCGACGCCGGCGCGGTGCGCTGGTCAGACGACGCCAGCCAGCGCTACCTGATGCTGGCCTCCGACTGCTTTCCGCAGGACATGCTGGAAGAAGAGCGCACGCTGCTGGCGGGCGCCTGCGCCTGCGGCAGCCTGCGGCCCGATTCCCGGACCCGCGTGATCCCGATCCTGAGCCATGACGACATGCCGGTGCGGCGCTGCGCCAGGGTGGGCTACGAAAGCGTGGTCAGCGTGCCGATCCGGCTGCAGCAGCGCCTGCTGGGCGAGTTCAACCTGTTTTTCCGCAGCCCCGTCGTGCTCAGCGCCGAAGAAACTGAGCTGCTCGATGCGCTGGCCAGCCACCTGGCCAGCGCGCTCGAAAGCCTGCGCGCCGCGGCGCTGGCCCGCGAAGCCGCCGTCGCCGAGGAGCGCACCCTGCTGGCCCGGGAACTGCACGACTCGATTGCGCAGTCGCTCGTTTTCCTCAAGATCCAGCTGCAATTGCTGCGCATCGCCGCCCAGAAAGGGCAGGCGGCGCAGATGAACAAGGCGCTGGACGAGCTGGACACCGGCCTGCGCGAGAGCATCGGCGATGTGCGCGAATTGCTGGTGCATTTCCGCACCCGCACCAACACCGACGACATCGGGCAGGCGCTGCAGGAAACCCTGCAGAAGTTCCAGCACCAGACCGGCTTGCCAGCCACGCTGCAGGTGCATGGTGACGGCCTGCCGCTGCCCGCCGATGTGCAGGTGCAGGTGCTGCATGTGGTGCAGGAAGCCTTGTCGAACGTGCGCAAGCATGCTGGCGCTACCCAGGTCGATCTGGAGGTGGTGAAGGGCGCGAACTGGCGCTTCATCGTGCGCGACGACGGCATCGGCTTCGATGTCCGGGAGGGCATTGACTCCTCCCACGTGGGGCTGAAAATCATGCGCGAGCGCGCCGGAGGCATTGGCGCCGATGTGCAGATTATTTCCACGCCGGGGCAGGGGACAACGGCTACATTGACGCTGCCCGCGCACCCGATGTCGCGGGGCGGCGGCGCGGCCATGACCGGGCAAGAGCTGGAGTCGCTGGCCGCGCTGATGCGCACGACTTGAAAACACCCGGCTTCCCACTACTGGATTTTTCAATGAAAAATGGCTATGGCGCACTGCCAACATGTACAGGCAGCTATTTAATAAATAGCAATTCAAAGGCGGACGCCATACTGTCGGCGCATTTCTTCATCAATGGGCGGGAAGGTTCATGAACCCCATCAGCCTGCTGGTGGTGGACGACCACACCCTGTTTCGCCGGGGCTTGATTGCCTTGCTGTCGGAGGACGAGCGCTTCAAGGTGACCGGCCAGGCCGGCGACATCGGCGAGGCGCTGCGCTGTGTGGCGCGCAGCCGGCCCGACCTGGTCCTGCTCGACAACCACCTGCCGGGTGTCCTGGGAGTGGACGGCATTGCCTCGCTGAAGGAAGCCGCGCCGGGCATCCGCATCCTGATGCTGACGGTGAGCGAGAACGAGAACGACCTGGCCGCCGCCCTGCAGGCCGGGGCCGACGGCTACCTGCTCAAGACCGTCGAGCTGGACCATCTGTCGGAATACATCATCCAGGTGCTGGCCGGCGAATCGGTCATCAGCCCGGAGATGATGACCAAGCTGGTGGCCGCTTTTCGCGGCAAGGCGTCCGCATCGCCAGCGCCGAAGAGCGCGCCTGGCGAATCGCTGCAAGCGGCGCCGGCGCTTGCCGGCCCTGCGCCAGAAATGCCTGCGGCGCGCGAGACGCCGGGCATCGACCAGTTGTCGGCCCGCGAGCGCGAGGTGCTGGCCCTGATCGCACTGGGCGACAGCAACAAGCTGATTGCGCGCAAGCTCGACATCGCCCAGACCACGGTGAAGATCCACGTCCAGCATATTCTGCGAAAACTGCAGCTGACCTCGCGCGTGCATGCGGCGGTGTTCGCCGCCAGCCAGGAACAGGGCTGAATGGCAGCAGCCTGAGATTGCTCTGCTTTTGATAGCTGCATGCGCAGACAGCACTTGCGCAGGAGGCTGAAAAGACTTGAAAACGTGTCATCACTCAGCTTTCCCGGAGTTGCATACCGCTTCGGCCCGCCAGCAGCTTGATCCTGGTCAAGCTTTGCCCGACTGGCGCGGGCGGTAGTTCTTCAGGACGATGACGGCCATGCTGGCCATCGTTCTTCTGCCGCCGCCCTGCGCGTTCCATTGGAGGATGTTCAGCAGCGGCGCCAACGGCGACAGTCATGCCATGTCCCTGGAGAACAACCGCATGGCTTCCGAGCTGAACAATTCGAGGCGCGCCTGGTCGGTGCTCATCGTCAGCACGCTGGCATTCACCGTCTGCTTCATGGTCTGGATGATGTTCGGCGTCATCGGCATCCCGATCAGGAAGATGCTCAACCTCAATGCCACCGAATTCGGCCTGCTCACGGCCACGCCGGTGCTGACCGGCTCGCTGATTCGCGTGCCGCTGGGCATCTGGACCGACAGGTACGGCGGCCGCATCGTCATGGCCGTGCTGATGGCCAGCACCATTCCCGCCATCTGGCTCATGAGCTACGCCACCCAATACTGGCATTTCATCGTGATCGGCCTGTTCGTCGGGCTGGCCGGCGGCTCGTTCTCGGTCGGCACGCCCTACGTGGCGCGCTGGTTCCCCAAAAACCGCCAGGGCACGGCGATGGGTATCTACGGCGCCGGCAACTCGGGCGCGGCGGTCAACAAGTTCGTCGCGCCGGTGTTGCTAGTCGCCTTTGGCTGGGCCATGGTGCCGCAGGTGTACGCCGTCATCATGCTGGCCACGCTGGTGCTGTTCTGGCTGTTCAGCCACAGCGACCCCAGGCACCTGGTGCCCAGCCATGTCGGGTTCAGCGACCAGCTCAAGGCGCTGAAAGACCCGAAAGTGCTCAAGTACTGCCAGTACTACAGCATCGTGTTCGGCGGCTATGTGGCGCTATCGCTGTGGATGGTGCAGTACTACGTCGGCGAATACGGCCTGGACATCCGCACCGCCGCGCTGCTGGCGGCCTGCTTTTCCCTGCCTGGCGGCGTGCTGCGCGCCGTGGGCGGCGTGCTGTCGGACAAGTACGGCGCGCACAGCGTGACCTGGTGGGTCATGTGGGTGAGCTGGGTCTGCCTGTTC
>JAQGNK010000146.1 GCA_028291905.1 Polaromonas sp. | reverse complement strand
CGCCACCCGCCGCACGGGCGCGGCACGGTCGGCATGGTGCAGGTGTTCCCGAACAGCCGCAACGTGATTCCGGGCCGGGTCAAGTTCAGCATCGACCTGCGCAACGCGACCGACGCGCTGGTCGATGCCATGGCCGGCGAGGTCAAGGCCTGCGCCGCCCGCCTGAGCCTAGAGAGCGGCCTGGGCATCCAGATCGAGCCGGTCTCCAGCTACTCGGCCATCGGCTTTCACCCCGACTGCATAGCCGCAGTGGCGCGGGCCGCGCAAAAGCTGGGCTACTCGAACATGCCGGTGGTGTCAGGCGCCGGCCACGACGCGGTGTACATGGCCGGGCTGGCGCCGAGCGGCATGATTTTCATCCCGTGCAAGGATGGCATCAGCCACAACGAGATCGAGGATGCCAAGCCGGAGCACATCACGGCGGGGTGCAATGTGCTGCTGCATGCAATGCTGGAGCGGGCCGGGGTTTGATTCGGAGGTCGCAAGCCTGCAGTTTGATGTCTTTTAGGCCTCTGGCGCATGCTGTTCCTGCGCAAACAGCTATTTATTTAATAGCAATTCAGACAAAGAGACGCGCCGGATTGAGTATCTTCTGGGCAGGGGTTAGTTTTTGACTTGCCTACGGAATTCGTTCAGGGCTTAAAAAACTGCTGACTGCGAAGTTCCAGCGGTTTGATCGGGCGGGTCGCAACAATTGCCTGGAAGCCCAAGCCATGCCCAGGGTACATGTCAAACCGGCGCGTAAGTGCCTGTCCCGCCCGGCCAGGGCGTCAGCACCTCATAGCCCTCGGGCGTTACCGCCACCATGTGCTCCCACTGGGCGGACAAAGACCTGTCTTTTGTCACGACGGTCCACCCGTCGGGCAATTGCCTGATGTCGCGCTTGCCCGCGTTGAGCATCGGCTCGATGGTGAACACCATCCCCACCTCCAGCTTGAGCCCTTCGCCACTATGTCCATAGTGCAGCACGTTCGGTTCATCGTGATAGACCTGGCCAATCCCATGCCCGCAGTATTCGCGCACCACGCTGAAATGCGCCCGGTGAGCGACCGATTGAATGGCATGGCCAATATCGCCCAGCGTCGCGCCCGGCTTGACCTGCCCGATTCCAGCCAGCATGGCTTCGTACGTCGTCTCCACCAGCCGCCGAGCAAGCACACTCGGGGCGCCAACGAAGTACATGCGGCTGGTGTCGCCGAACCAGCCGTCCTTGATGACGGCGACATCAATGTTGATGATGTCGCCCTTCTTCAGAATCTTGGTCGCAGAAGGGATGCCATGGCAAACCACCTGGTTGACAGAAGTGAGGATGGTTTTGGGATAACCCTGATATCCCAGGTTGGCAGGAATGGCGCCCTGGCTATTGACGATGTGGTCGTGGCAGATTCGGTCGAGGGCCTCCGTGCTCACCCCCGGCACGACATAGGGCTCGACCATGCTCAGAACCTCTGCGGCAAGCCTGCCGGCCCGCCGCGCCAGCTCGATCTCCTTGGCGGATTTGATGACAATGTCGCGAGCCATCAGTGCTTTCCAGCCGGGGAGGCGCCGGGCTTGCCAAGCTGGGCTGTCACAGCCATGGTGATGTCCAGGCCTCCCGCAAGTTCAGCGCGTATCAGCAGTTGGCAGATTTCCCGGTGGTCCAGCTCCGGGTGCATCTCGGTCAGCATGCCGACGCGCATCCAATGCTCTGCCTGCGCATTGATGGACCTGCTCAGGGCACTGCCCGCCACGCGCAGGTTCTCGTGCATCAAGTCCGAAATTTTCACAATACCCATCATTAGCCTTTATACGAAACGTACATGAATTATATACATTTCGTATGCCGAGGCACTGCCTGGATAAATGCGCTCGCTGAGGCCCGGAAGGCCGCTTCTGTGGCGAAGCGGAGAGCCAGCATGCAGCGTTCAGGCTTGGGCTGGAACTCAACCGCCGCACCGATCATTTTTTAGAAAAACACCTGGTTCCGGTGAAATTTGGAAATCTATTCTTTGTTCGAACGAAATACGCCTCTGGTCCAGGTTTCACCTAAGCAATCAGCTTCCCTTTTCATAGCAAGCCACACCCCCGCAACACCAGCGACACCACATGCTCGGTCGCCCGCGCATGGGCTTCGGGCGCCAGGCTGGGGGTGCCCAGCACGGCGCTGATCTGCACCTCGAAATCGGCGTAGGTCTGCGTCGCCGACCAGATGGTGAAGAACAGGTGCGTGCCGTCCACCGGCGCCATGCGCCCGGCCTCCACCCAGCCCTGGATCACGGCCGCCTTCTCGCGCACCATCGGGCTCAGCTCGGTTGCCAGCAGCTCGCCCAGCACCGGCGCGCCGTGCAGCAGCTCGTTGGCAAACACCCGCGACGCGTCGGGCCGCTGGGCCGACAGCGCCATCTTGGCGCGGATGTAATGCTCGATAGCCTGGCGCGGATCGGCCTCCAGCGTGATGCCGTGGGCCGGCAGCAGCCAGTCGGCCAGGATGCGGGCCAGCACCACGCGGTACAGCGCCTTTTTGCTGCCGAAGTAGTAATGCAAATTGGCCTTGGGCAGGCCGGAGGCCTCGGCAATCGCGGCCATGGTGGCGCCGCCGAAGCCGGCGCGGGCAAACACCCGCTCGGCCCCCGCCAGGATCAGCGCCTCGTTGGCCTGGCGAATCGGACCTTTGGTTGATTTATCGGCTTCATCGGCCCTATCGCCGGGCGCGGCGCAAGACAGCGGAATCGTCATGAAAAAAGCGCCGTTTCTTATTGGGACACGGCGCCGGTTCGGCAAACTGAAGAGGCCATAGGGACAAGCTGGCGTTACGCGCCTGGGCGCCAGGCCGCAGGCTGGCGCGGCCTGTCACGGCGCCAAGTGTTGTTTTATGGACTGTCGGGCTCATGAAGAAAAACTGACCATTTGGCCAATTTATGGAGTCAAAGAAGCCAGTTTCATGCCAGCGCAGTCACCCGCTGAGCCCGCATCGGCGGGTCGCCAAATTCTTCAGCCAGCGTTGCCTTGCTCATTTTCACTATGAAATATATAGCAGCTTGCGCAGTGGATTAATGGGCTTAAGCGTGATTTGATGCTCAATCACCCATCGGCTGCATTTTTGCGGCACTGGGACTGCTGCGCCCGCCTGCCGCGCTGCACTGTTCGGCGCCATTTGCGGCGTCACAGAGAACGGCTGGGCGGATGCCTGGCTGGCGGGCTCAAGCCGGCGCTCGGCACCAACCAGAAGCAGACTAGGTGTTTTACCCATGACGGGTTTTACTTACACTGTTAAGTAAAAAAGATCGTATGCTGTTTGCAACAAGCCTCACTTTTACCCAAAGCTGATCGCTGCTCCGCATCATCAAAAGCGCATGAAGCAAGGCTTGTTAAGAACACCAATAAAAACCAGCGAGACACATCATGATCCAAAGCAACAGCCTTTTTCTCCCCAGCCAGAGCTTCGACAGCCAGCCACCCAGCCAGTTCGACGCCAGCGCAGATGACTATCGGAATTTACCGACCACCGACTTCATCTTCACCACGATGGTCATGGGCATCGGCTTTGGCGGATTCGTGGCTTGCTCGTTCATGGCGCTGAAGCTGCTTCATATCGTTTGAGCAGCAGGCAGGCATGGCGTTTCACGCCATGGCGCAAATCAAGCCATGACCAGGCTTGCCGGCGTGCAAGGCAGGGCAATGCAGGGGTGTGGCATTGGGCTTGTCAAGACAGTTGACCAGGCGTATCGCGCGCCTGCATCAATGCAAAGCCCAGCAGATTCAGGCCAGCCCAAAGATGAGGGTTGCTTGCCTTTTCATCGTCCTGGACCAAGCCAATGCCCCAGATGCGGTCCACCGGGCTGGCTTCCACGAGAACCCGTGCAGCGGCATTGCAGGCAGCCCGGTGAAGCTTTCCGGATACCCGCCGGGCGGGCGCGGCAACAAAATTTCATGGCGCGGCAGGCGCAGCAGGGGTTTGGTCTGTGAATAGATACTTGTCACGCGCCATCATAGGCAAATTCATCCTTCACCATGACCGGATGAATAGATTCTGCAGGCCTTGCGCCGCGCGCAGGCAGCCGCAACCCTGGACAACTCAAGCGGGTGCACTGCCTGCCTTCGTGGCTTCAGCGTTAGAAATACGGACCCGGCCGGACTGTCTGGCTTAAACAGCCTTGCGCTTGGCCAGGACCTTGAGCTGCAGGTTGCTCAGGACCGGTTTCACACCGACGGTGATGGCCTGTGGCGCCAAATCGAGCAATTGCTCCGAATACCAGACCTTCACTTGGGCAGGCCCATCCGGCACATCGTCAAACACCGCCTGGCCCGCCGCATTGGTGGCTTGCGTCCAGGCAGAGTCGGTCACGTACACATGCGCCAGCATCGAGGTATGCAGGTGGCAGCCCAGCTGAACGGGGCCCGGCTTGGCCATCGTGATCTCTGCGGACTTGCCAGCCTTGCCGTCAAGCTTTCCGTCCAGAAACATATTGAACCCGCCAACGTCGTTGGTCATGAACTGGGCGGTGCCCGCTGCCGTGCCGCGCACATGGTGTTCCCATGGGTCGTTGTTGACGAAGTTCACTTTTGCGCCCACCGGCACGATGGTCAGCAGGGGCTGGAACTTCATTTTGGCCTGGTTGATGACGGCGCTGGTCGCCAGCGGTGCCTGGGGGGCGCCGGCTTCCTTGGTCACGACGATGACCACTGCGTTCTGGACCGGCTTGCCGGCCCGGTCGATCACGGTGACCGTGACACTTCCGGCGTGAGCGCTTGAAAGGGCTGCGGCCAGCGCAGCGGTTGCGGCTGCGATTGAAGCTAGGCGGTTGATGGATTGAGTCATGTTCATCTGGAAAAAATTTGCAAGAGGTGCAATAGAATTGAAAAAAATAATAAAAAACGAAATTTTTGTCTGCAAATATCTTTTTACTGTCACCGCTGGTGCGGTTTGGCGCAACTAACCGACTCCCATGAAAAATCACTTCATCGTTATATTTTTCGTTGCGGTAAGTGCAATGTCTGCCAATGGATTTGCGCAAACCAGCAGCGTGCAGCGGGGCCAGGCCCTGTACCAGTCGCGCTGCACGGCATGCCATGCCATCGATGCCAACCAAACCGGGCCGGCCCATCGCGGCGTGATGGGCCGGCGCGCCGGCAGCGCCGCCGATTACAAGTACTCCGACGAACTGGCCGGTTCAATCCTGGTCTGGACACCCAAGACCTTGAACGCGTGGCTGGCCGATCCTGAAAAATTGATTCCTGGTCAAAGAATGGGGTTTCAGGTGGACAGCCGCCGAGAGCGCGCCGATCTGATTGCCTACCTGGCGACGCTCAAGTAAAGCCGTCGGCTTGCCTACTGGTGGCGGCGCTTGATGCTGTGGCCGTAGGCGCCAGGCCGGGCAATCAGCACAGGATCAGCCGAAGCCTCGATGCCATCGGGCAGCTCCAGCGGATTGAAGTCGAGTTTCTGCTGCGCCGCAAGGCTGTCGCTGACCACCGACGTCAAGGTCATGGTGCCCAGTTCAACCAGCTGCCGGTCTTTCGGCCAGGCAATGCTGCCGTTGTCGATGGCGTCGCCTTCCTTGGGCAACTGAAGCAGCAAACGGAACTTGGCGGGCCGCTTTTTCAGCCGCCCCGGCAATTCGTCCATCAGATAA
Source organism: Polaromonas sp. (assembly GCA_028291905.1). Classification (GTDB taxonomy): domain Bacteria; phylum Pseudomonadota; class Gammaproteobacteria; order Burkholderiales; family Burkholderiaceae_C; genus Polaromonas. Next base: position 2,828 of record JAQGNK010000146.1, on the reverse strand, counting down.
TTGGCCGATGCCTTGGCGTTCTGCTCGGTGGTCAGGAATTTTTCGCCTCCCACCGGAACGATCTGGTAGCGCCCGAACTGGCTGACGTTCTTGGCATTGGTGAACTTGAATGAATTCACGCCATAAAAAGCCTGGGTGGCAAAACTCACGGGCGTCGGCTTGGGGGTCGTCACGAAGAGCTTGGCCTGCGGGTGGGCCTCCAGGAATTTTTCGATCGGCGTGGGCTTGGCCGCATCGTCTCCGCTTTGCGCAATCGCGTTGAGCAGGCCCAGGAACTCCTCCGGGGTCGCTGCGGGGAAGCCGTTGTAGGAAATGCTGACGATGTCGGTGAACGCGGCGTCGGGCAGCTGAAAGCGGATCGCGATGCCATGCGGTTTGGAATTGGCATCGTTGTCGGGCATGGTAGGCACGCCGGTTGAATTGGAAAACCGGACCGTCACAGGCACGCTGGTCTTTTGAAGATGCGGTGCGGCGCTGATGGATGCGGCGGATGCGCTGGGCGAAAACGTGCCTTTCACGATCAGGCCCTTGGCATGGTTTGCCCTGAAACCCTTGTGCGGGCCGCCCGAAAGCTGAGTCAGGGTGTCCACCATCTGCTCGTTGACGCTCTTGCCGGCCGCTTCCGGTTTTGCGTCCTGCGCGTTCGCATCTGAATGAAAAAACGCACCTGTGCTCAACACTGCAGCCATCACTGAAGCGGACCATCCATGCGCCATGCAACGGAAATTCAACATATACATACCTTCCTATACTTTCATTTACTTATGTTACTAAGATTTAAGTTTACCTATTTTTTAAAAATCTTGCTGCCGTGCTTGCGCTGGTGGTTTTGGGCTGGCCTGGGCTGCCCATACATTGGAAACGGGTTGCGAATCCCAGTAAGAGATGCAATGAAAACCAAAGAGGCGGCCTGCTGATTTCATGGCTAAAAGCGCCGGCAGGGCGTGGCGCGGCATCAACCTGATGCGCTCCTCCACGTTAGTGACAGGCATAAAAAAACGCGCCCGAAGGCGCGTTTTGCTTGAAGCCAGTCTGGCGGACTACCTGGACACGACCCGCGCCATCTCCAGGCACTTGTTCGAATAGCCCCATTCGTTGTCGTACCAGGCGACAACCTTGATAAAGGTGCCGTCGAGCGCAATGCTGGCGTCGGCGTCGAAAATCGAGGTACGGGTGTCGCCGCGGAAGTCGGTGGCGACCACCTTGTCCTCGGTGTAGCCCAGGATGCCTTTCAGGGCGCCTTCGCTTTGCGCCTTCATCTCGGCGCAGATTTCCTTCAGCGTCGCTTCATTGTTCAGCTCGCAGGTCAGGTCGACCACCGACACGTCGGAAGTCGGCACGCGGAAGGACATGCCGGTGAGCTTTTTGTTCAGCTCGGGAATCACCACGCCGACCGCCTTGGCCGCGCCGGTGCTCGACGGAATGATATTTTCCAGGATGCCGCGTCCGCCGCGCCAGTCCTTGTTTGAAGGGCCGTCAACGGTTTTTTGCGTCGCGGTGGCCGCATGCACCGTGGTCATCAGGCCGCGCTTGATGCCCCATTTGTCGTTCAGCACCTTGGCAATCGGCGCCAGGCAGTTGGTGGTGCAGCTGGCGTTGCTGATGATGGCCTGGCCGTCATACGTCTTGTCGTTCACGCCGAAGACGAACATCGGGGTGTCGTCCTTGCTCGGGGCCGAGAAGATCACCTTTTTCGCGCCGGCAGCCAGGTGCTTTTCACCGGCGGCCTTGTCCAGGAACAGGCCGGTGGCCTCCAGCACCACGTCGGCGCCGACTTCGTTCCACTTGAGGTTCAGCGGGTCGCGTTCCTGCGTCAGGCGGATGCGCTTGCCGTTGACGATCAGGGTGTTGCCCTCGACGCTGACTTCGCCCTTGAAGCGGCCATGCACCGAGTCGTACTGCAGCATGTAGGCCAGGTATTCCGGCTCCAGCAGGTCGTTGATGGCGACGATTTCGATGTCGCTGAAGTTCTGCACGGCGGCGCGCAACACGTTGCGGCCGATGCGGCCGAAGCCGTTGATACCCATCTTGATAGTCATTTGCTTTGCTCCTGAAGTTAAATTAAATCAATCCGCGAGAATCAGGCCGGCCTGGACCGGCCCGCGCCTCATTTTTTCCGCAGCACCTTGCGCACCGTCGCGGCCACATTCTCGGGCGTGAAGCCGAAATGCTCGAACAACACATTGGCCGGCGCCGACTCGCCGAAGGTGTCGATGCCCACGACCGCCGCGCAGCCGTACTTCCACCAGCCGTCGGCCACGCCCATTTCCACCGCGATGCGCGGCAGGCCTTCGGGCAGCACTTTCGATTTGTAGGCCGTGTCCTGGCGGTCGAAGGTAGTGTTGCTGGGCATCGATACGACGCGAACAGCTATCTTTTGCATAGCAAGCAGTTCCTGCGCCTTCAGCGCCAGCTGCACTTCCGAGCCGGTGGCAATGATGACGGCCTGCGCCTTTTTCTTCAGGCCGACTTCCTCCGGCCCGGCCAGGATGTAGGCGCCCTTGCTGACCAGGCCCAGATCGTCCTTGGGCGCGTAGGGTAGGTTCTGGCGGCTCAGCAGCAGGGCAGTCGGCCGGTTCTTGTTCTGCAGCGCCACGGCCCAGGCCACGGCAGTTTCGGCGGTGTCGCCCGGACGCCAGACATCGAGGTTCGGAATCAGCCGCAGGCTGGCCGCATGCTCGATGGACTGGTGCGTCGGGCCGTCTTCGCCCAGGCCGATGGAGTCGTGGGTGAACACATGCACCACGCGCAGCTTCATCAGCGCGGCCATGCGGATGGCGTTGCGGCTGTAGTCGCTGAAGGTCAAAAAGGTGCCGCCGTAGGGGATG
>JAQGNK010000145.1 GCA_028291905.1 Polaromonas sp. | reverse complement strand
TCCCCGCAGTCCCGTTCTGCCTGGGCCTGGGATGACCCGGAAAAACGGGATCAGGGCGGCGCGCTGTTTGAGCGCAGCGAGTTTGCGCCGACCCCCGTTTTTTCGGGGCAGCGCAGGTCGCCCGTAGCGCAGCGAAGGGACCCAGGCAGCCGGGTCGCCTTTTCTTTGGTGACTTTCTTTTGGCGAAGCAAAAGACAAGTTACTCGCCGCCGGGCGATTCCCGGCCAGCCAGTCAAAGCAGTAAAAAACCAGCCAAAAACACCCCAAAAGCAACCAAAACAAAGGGAAGTAAAAAAGCCAAATTTGCTACGGTTTCAATAGCTATCAGCGCAATCAATAGCTGCACAAACCCCACATTTCATCAATAAAACAAAGCCAGCAACCCTACGCCCCGCTTCAAGCCTACAGCCCCGGCGTCGCAGCCCCGGCCTCGAACACCCCGCCCAGCAACTCCGGCAGCCGCCCGGTTTCCATCCGAAAGCCGCAGGCCTGCGCATGGCCGCCGCCGCCCATGCTTTCAGCCAGCGGGATGCAGTCAAAGCCCGGCTGCGAGCGCATCCCGACCTTGATGCCCGCCTTGCCCGCGCTCCACATCAGCGCGAAGGTGCCGCTTTTTTCCGACAGCAGATGCCCGACCAGGCTGTGGAACACCCCCGGCACATTGAGCATCAGCCCCTGCTGGCCGTTGAAGGTGATGGGCTGGGCGCTCTCGGCCATGTCGGCGGCGAGCTTCTTGAATTTCTCGTCCATCGCCTGCCCGCGCGCCATGAATTCGTTCAGCTGCGCCGGGCTGAAGCCGGCGATCTCACGCCAGCGGGCAAAGTCCAGCGGCTCCATGTCCAGTGCCGACAAGAAGCCGGCGCTCTCGGGGTACTGCCAGTTCCACAGGTCGCGGTCTTCCACGAAGCGCACCAGGTCGGGCACCGGCGCGTCGGGATGGAAGAACTCCCAGGCCAGCCGGGCGCCGGACTTGTGCATGTCGAAATGCACCACGCCGCAGCGGCAGGCAAAGCCGGTCAGCTTTTCGGCGGCGCTCTTGTGATGGTCGAGCATGACCAGCTTGCCGGCCTGCGCGTCAATCGCCCGCATGATCTCGGGCGAGAAAGAAAAGTCGAGGATGTACACCGCCCGGCCGGCCAGCGCCGGCAGCTGCTCCACCGAGGTGATGTCGCCGTGGTCCAGCCCCAGGAACTCGGCCCGGCCTTCGTAGAAAAGCCAGGCCGCCAGCGCGGAGGCAAAGCCGTCGGGGCAGCGCCGGCCGTGGTAGATGACAAGCGGCTGCGTATCGTTTTTGTCGGGCGCCACCAAGAGCTGCAGGGGAAGTATGGTTTTCATGGCGCGGATTGTCGCCTTGCGGCGGCGCGGCATGGCGCACCGCCGCGCCGCCTTGCTTGCGTTCAGGGTTTCACGATGGCCGCGGCCACCTGCGGCGGCGTGGCGGCATAGTGCTTGAATTCCATCGAATAGGTTGCCCGGCCCTGCGTCAGCGAGCGCAGCGCGGTTGAATAACCGAACATCTCGGCCAGAGGCACTTCGGCCCGCACCAGCTTGCCGCTGCCGCCCGGTATGTCGTCCATGCCCTGGATGCTGCCCCGACGCGACGACAGGTCGCCCATCACATGGCCCATAAAGTCATCCGGCGTCTCGACCTCGACCGCCATCAGCGGCTCCAGCAGCACCGGTTTGGCGCGCCGCATGCCGTCCTTGAAGGCGATGGCGCCGGCCATGCGGTAGGCGTTTTCGTTGGAATCGACGTCATGGTAGGAGCCGAACACCAGCGTCGCCTTGACATCGACCACCGGATAGCCGGCCAGCACGCCCGATTTCAGGCTTTCCTGGATGCCTTTGTCAACCGCCGGAATGTACTCGCGCGGCACCACGCCGCCCTTGACCGCATCGACAAACTGGTAGCCCTGGCCCGGCGGCAGCGGCTCCAGGTTGATGACCGCATGGCCGTACTGGCCGTGGCCGCCCGACTGCTTGATGAACTTGCCCTCCACGTCGGTGACCGCCTCGCGGATGGTTTCGCGGTAGGCGACCTGCGGCTTGCCGATGTTGGCTTCGACGCCGAATTCGCGCTTCATCCGGTCCACCAGGATTTCAAGGTGCAGCTCGCCCATGCCAGAGATGATGGTCTGGCCCGACTCCATGTCGGTATGCACCCGGAACGACGGGTCTTCCTGCGCCAGCCGGCCCAGGGCGATGCCCATTTTTTCCTGGTCGGCATCGGTCCTGGGCTCGACCGCCTGCGAGATCACCGGCTCGGGGAACACCATCTTCTCCAGGATGATGACCTCGCCGGGCGCGCACAGGGTGTCGCCGGTGGTGACATGCTTGAGGCCCACGGCGGCGGCGATGTCGCCGGCGCGCACTTCCTTGATCTCGTTGCGCTCGTTGGCATGCATCTGCAAAATTCGCCCCAGCCGCTCGCGCTCGGCCTTGGCCGGGTTGAACACGGTGTCGCCGGTCCGCACCACGCCCGAATAGACCCGGAAGAACACCAGCTGGCCGACATGCGGGTCGGTCATGATCTTGAAGGCCAGCGCGGCGAAGGGCTCGTCGTCGCCGGGGTGGCGCTCGGCCTGCCGGTCGTCCGCCGTGTGGCCCAGGATGGCCGGCACATCGACCGGCGACGGCAGGTAATCGACCACCGCGTCAAGCAGCGCCTGCACCCCTTTGTTCTTGAAGGCGCTGCCGCAGAGCATCGGCACGATTTCATTGGCCACCGTGCGCTGGCGCAGCGCCTGCCGGATCTCGTCCTCGCCCAGGGTGTCGCCCGACAGGTAGCGCTCCAGCAGCGCATCGTCGGTCTCGACCGCCGCTTCGATCATTTTCTCGCGCCATTCCCCGGCGCTGGCCCGCAGGCTGGCCGGTATCTCGACATACTCGAAATGCAGGCCCTGGCTGGTGTCGTCCCAGACGATGGCCTTCATCTTGAGCAGGTCCACCACGCCGTGGAAACCGTCTTCGCTGCCGACCGGAATCTGCACCGGCACCGCCACGCCCTTCAAGCGCTCGGCGATCTGCTGGCGCACCCGGAAGAAGTCGGCGCCGACCCGGTCCATCTTGTTGACGAAGGCAATGCGCGGCACTTGGTACTTGTTGGCCTGGCGCCAGACGGTTTCGGACTGCGGCTGCACGCCGCCGACCGCGTCATAGACCATCACCGCGCCGTCGAGCACCCGCATCGAGCGCTCGACCTCGATGGTGAAATCGACATGGCCGGGCGTGTCGATGATGTTGATGCGATGTTCGGCAAAAGTGCCGGCCATGCCTTTCCAGAAGGCCGTGGTGGCAGCCGAGGTGATCGTGATGCCGCGTTCCTGCTCCTGCTCCATCCAGTCCATGATGGCCGCGCCGTTGTGCACTTCGCCGATCTTGTGGCTGACCCCGGTATAGAACAGGATGCGTTCCGTGGTGGTCGTCTTGCCGGCGTCAATGTGCGCGCTGATGCCGATGTTGCGATAGCGCTCGATGGGTGTCTTGCGGGTCATCACTAGCTCCTGGAGTGTTCCGCCCGCGGCAACAATGCCAACGGGATGGATTTAAGGGCGCAGCAGCAACCATCATAGACCTGTTGTGTCGCGCGTGGGCGACCTGTCGCCGACAGATTGTTACGAAAACCTTTATGGATCGAGCTGCCCTGATGATTGCACCCGTACTTTCGCTTGCGGGTGGCTTCCATGCGCACGTTGAGCAAGCGCAAAGTGATCGAAAGGTGGGGGGATATTTTAGAACGTGCAGCCCGTCCGCGAACTTCAGGATAAGTGAAACAACATTTAGTATTACAACACTCCAATTAATAAATATTTACTTTCCTTTTCGTTTGTGGAGAGCGACATGACGCGTTCAATGTTTATCGCAGCAGTCTTCTTGTTTTCCTGTCACGGGTTCACTCACGCTCGCCAAACTGCGAAGGCAGACGAAAAATTCACGATTGCGGCGGTCCGGATCGAGCAGAACGCGTCGGACAAGGACGCCGAAATCGTGTTCGAGGCGAAGGGTGGGAAAGTCGGATTGGCCACACTCAAAGTAATTGCGCCGGACGGTCGCACCGTCATTGATTTCAAGGCGCCCGACACAAAGCTGGGAATCCGGCACCTCAATCTGGAGTCTCCCGAGCCGAAGAATGAGGGAAGCGTACAAAAGGATTTCCCGGAAGGCAAATACGTGTTCACTGGCACCACTGTTACCGGCGTCAGACTGCGAAGCGACGCTGTGCTGAGCCACAAGTTGCCGCCGACCGCGTCCTTTGTCCATCCACGTCCCAACCAGGCGGATGTGTCGGCCAAGAAAGCGGTGATAACATGGAACAGCGACAAAGATTTAGCTGGCCACGTCATTATCATCGAGCAGGAAGCCACGGGCTTGAAGTTGACAACGATGTTGCCCGGCTCCGTGAGAACACATTCCATTCCGGACGGCTTACTCTCGCCAGGAATGAAATCCAAGCTGGAAATCGGCACCGTCTCACGGGATGGGAATATATCCTTTGTAGAAACTTCGTTCATGACA
>JAQGNK010000122.1 GCA_028291905.1 Polaromonas sp. | reverse complement strand
TGCCGCGTGCGCAAGGCCCGGAGCCCTGCGGCTGACTGGGCGAGTTGCCCTTGCCAACAAGTTGTTTGCTATGAATTAAATAGCTGCCTGCGCAGGCAGTGATTGCGCTGGCAGCCTGAAAGTTGTAAAAAAGCAGCAAAAATCACTCCAGCTGGCCAGGCTCGCCGGCGGCCGGCGCCAGCACGGATAATCGCTTGCATGCGAATCCGATTTACCAAAATGCAGGGCGCGGGCAACGATTTCGTGATGCTCGATGAAACCCGGGGCTCCCTGGGCCTGACCACCGCGCAGTACCGCTTCCTGGCCGATCGCCACTTCGGCGTCGGCGCCGACCAGATCCTGACGGTGCGGCCTTCGCCGGCGCCCGGCATCGACTTTGAATACGTCATCCACAACGCCGACGGCGGTGAGGTCGAGCAGTGCGGCAACGGCGCCCGCTGCTTCGTTCGCTTCGTGCGCGAGCAGGGCCTGACCGCCCAGGACACGGTGCGCGTCAAGACCCTGGGCGGCATCATCGAGCCGCGCATGCAGGCCGACGGCCGGGTGACGGTCGACATGGGCGCGCCGGTGTTTGCGCTGGACCGGATTCCGTTCAACGCCGACGGCCTGCTGCCCGAAACCGCCGGGTCATGGCAAAAATGGCCTCTGGCGCTTGCTGTGTCTGCGCATGAAGCTACTGTTTTGGTAGCAGTTTTGTCAATGGGCAACCCCCATGCGGTGCAGCTGGTGGACGATGTGGACACCGCGCAGGTAGCTGAGGCCGGCCCGCTGATCGAGCAGCATCCGCGCTTTCCCAGGCGCGTGAACGCCGGCTTCATGCAGGTCGACTCCCGCAGCCAGGTCCGCCTGCGGGTGTACGAGCGCGGCGCCGGTGAAACGCTGGCCTGCGGCACCGGCGCCTGCGCGGCGGTCGTGGCCGGCATCCGCCTGGGCCTGCTGGACAGCCGGGTGGAGGTGCTGACACGCGGCGGACAGCTGACGATTGAATGGACTGGCATGCTCGATGCTTCGGTCCTGATGACCGGGCCGGCCACCACCGTGTTCTCGTCAGAAATTGACATTCCCGACCTGCCTTGAGCCACAGGCCAGCCGCCGCGCAGGGCTGCAAGCCGCCTAAAAAACACTGGAGACAACGCCGCCATGAATTCCGAGCCCCATCCGATCACCGAAGACGATATTGCCGAATTTCTGCTCGACCGGCCCGATTTCTTCGAGCGCCATGCCGAACTGCTCGCCACCGTGCAGCTTTCCAGCGGCCATGACACCCGTGTCATCAGCCTGCAGGAGCGCCAGGCGCAAATGCTGCGCGACAAGATCAAGGGCCTGGAGGAGCGGCTGGCCGAGATGATCCGCCACGGCCAGGACAACCTGGTGATTGCCGGCAAGATGCAAGCCTGGACCTGCCGGCTACTGCAGACCGTGCAGGCCCGCGACCTGCCCGACGCGGTGGTGGACGGGCTGGTCAGCGAATTCCAGATTCCGCAGGCCGCCATCCGGCTGTGGGACGTGGCCGAGGCTTGTGCCGGCGAGCCGTTCGCCACCGGCGTCAGCAGCGACGCGAAGGCTTTCGCGGCCACCCTGGCAACGCCTTATTGCGGCGCCAATGACGCTTTCGAAGCCGCCGGCTGGCTGCCCGACGCCGCCCAGGCGCAGTCGCTGGCGCTGATAGCGCTGCGCACCGACGCGCAGTCGCCGGTCGCTGGCCTGCTGGTGCTGGCCTCGCCCGATGCCCAGCGTTTTCACAGCGGCATGGGCACCGAGTTCCTGGAGCACCTGGGCGAGCTGGCGGGCGCCGCGCTGTCGCGCCTTCATGCGCCGGCCCACGTCGCCGTGGCTGCCTGAACGCGCCGGCCATGACGCGCCTGGCGCCAAAACCCATGAAAGCGCCCGAAATTCCCATTCAGGACGCCGAAGCCGAAGCGCCGGACCCGCTGGTCAGCCGCTACCTGGACCATGTGCGCTTTGAAAAGCGGCTGGCCCAGCGCACCTTCGAGCTGTACACGCTGGACCTGCAAAAGCTGCAGGCCAATGCGCGCCAGGCCGGCGTTTCGCTGCTGGAAGTCAGGCACACCCACCTGCGGCGCTGGGTGGCGCAGATGCACTCGGGCGGGCGCAGCGGGCGCGGCATCGCCTTGATTTTGTCGGGCTGGCGCGGCTTTTACACCTGGCTGGGCCGCGAGGGCCTGGTGCCCGGCAACCCGGTGCAGGATGTGCGCTCGCCCAAGGTCGCCAAGCCGCTGCCCAAGGCGCTGAGCGTCGATGAGGCGGTGCAGCTGGCCAGCTTCGAGGTAGGCCCGGACGCCGGCGACCCTTTCCTGGAGGCCCGCGACCAATGCATCACCGAGCTGCTCTACGGCTGCGGGCTGCGCATCGGCGAGCTGGTCGGTCTGGATGCGCAGGCCAGCGCCGGCGCGCGCGGCTGGATCGATATGCAAGGCGGCGACGCGCATGTGCTCGGCAAGGGCGAGAAGCGGCGCAGCGTGCCGGTCGGCAAGGCGGCGCTGCAGGCGCTGCGGCAGTGGCTTGAAGTGCGCAGCCTGCTGGCGCGGCCGGGGCTTGAGGTGGGGCCGGCACTGTTCATCAACCAGCGCGGCGGCCGGCTCACGCCGCAGCACATCCGGGTGCGGCTCAAGCAGCGCTCGCAGCAGGCCGGGCTGGCGACGCCGGTGCATCCGCACATGCTGCGGCATTCGTTCGCCAGCCATCTGCTGCAGTCCAGCAGCGACCTGCGGGCGGTGCAGGAGTTGCTGGGCCATGCCAACATCACTACCACCCAGGTCTATACCCGGCTCGATTTCCAGCACCTGGCCAAAATCTACGACGCGGCCCATCCAAGGGCCATGTCCGACGGCGCAGGCGCCAAGGCCAGGCCGCCGGCTGTGCCAGCGCCGCCGGAAACGCCGAAGTAGGTGCTCAGCGGTCATTTGTTTTTTGCTATTGGATTGATAGCTGCTTGCGCAGGCGTTGTCTAAGCAGAAGCCATTTTTGATCAAAAAATGATGCAGCGGTCCGCCAGCCCCGGATTTCCGCCTAGAGCGAAATCTCTGATGTGCGGCTGCGCGCAGGTGGCTGCTGAATTGATAGCTGCCTGTGCAAGCCCTGCCTGCGCCAGGAGCCACTTTCACCTGATTGGCTAGCGGGCTCAGACATGTATTCCCCCGCGCCATTCCCGCGAGGGCGGGAATCCAGCCGGTATCGGGCCGGTGGCACTGGATTCCCGCCTTCGCGGGAATGACGCTTTTGACTAGAGCGGCTTCACCCTGACTTGCAACGGCGGCGGCAGGACAGCTTGGGCGCTACTGAATCAATAGCTGCCAGCGCAGGCAATACATGCGCTGTAGCGGTTTTCATTCAATTTTTCCAGCTCCCCCGCTGCCCCGTGTTTCTCTTGGCCCACTGGGGAAGGCCGGGAACGAGGCCTGCCGCGAATCCAGTCCGTGTCCGCCAGAGCCGGGCGGCGTTTGCACGTCAGGGTGATGTCGCTCTGACTTGGCCTTTGCCGCCCTTTCTGCATTTGTGCCTGTTCCGGTTGCCAACGGCTGCAAGCCCAGCAGCCCCGGCTGTCGGCCAGCCGCCCGGCGCCGTGCAGCCGCGACAATAGCGGCCATGAACATCATCCGACTCAAAGACGGCAAGGAACGCTCCCTGCTGCGCCGCCATCCCTGGGTTTTTGACGGCGCCATCGCCAGCGGCGGCGGCGATGCCGGCGAAACCGTGCGCATCGAAAGCCATGCCGGCCAGTTCCTGGGCTGGGCCGCCTTCAGCCCCAGCTCCAAAATCCGCTGCCGGGTCTGGAGCTTCAACGAGGCCCAGCGCATCGACGCTTCTTTTTTCATAGCGCGTATCGCAAGCGCCATCAGCGCCAGAAGCCTGTTTGATATCAAAAGCGATGGGCTGCGGCTGATCCACGGCGAATCCGACGGCCTGCCCGGCCTGGTGGTGGACCGCTACGGCGACACGCTGGTGGCGCAGTTTTCAAGCTGCGGCACGGAGAAATGGAAAAGCGTGATCGTTGACGCCCTGCTGGCGCATACCGGGCTGGCGCGCCTCTACGAACGCTCGGACGCCAGCGTGCGCACGCTCGAAGGCCTGCCCGAAGCCACGGGGTGGCTGGCGTATCCAGCCCCCACGCTCCCCGCTGCGCGAGGTTCGCTGCCCCCCGAGGGGGCTGAACTGCGCTTGGGGCGGCCCGGCGCTTTGTTCGCGGGCGACACCGCCATGACCATCACCGAGCACGACTGGAAGCTGAGCCTGGACGTGGCCGAGGGCCACAAGACCGGCTTTTACCTCGACCAGCGCGACAGCCGGCAGAAGTTCGCCGCCTACGCGCGCCGGCTGCGGTTCAAGGACGTGCTGAACTGCTACTGCTACACCGGCGGCTTCACCGTGGCCGCGCTGGCCGGCGGCGCCGAACATGTCACGTCGATTGACTCGTCCGGCCCGGCCATCGAGCGCGCCAGGGCCAATGTCGCGCTGAACGGCTTCGACGCTGGCCGCACCACCATGCTCGACGCCGACGTCAACGCCTCGCTGCGCCAGTACGTGAAGGAGGGCCGGGTGTTTGACGCCATCGTGCTCGACCCGCCGAAGTTCGCGCCCACCGTGGCGTCTGCCGAGCGGGCCGCCCGCGCCTACAAGGACATCAACCGGCTGGCGCTGTCGATTCTGGCGCCCGGCGGCGTGCTGTTCACCTATTCCTGCTCGGGCGGCATCAGCGCCGACCTGTTCCACAAGATCGTGGCATCGGCGGGCACCGACGCCGGCGTGGACGCCTTCATCTCCGAACGCATGGGCGGCGCGCCCGACCATCCGATGACGGTGGCGTTCCCGGAAGGCGAGTACCTCAAGGGGCTGGTGCTGGTCAGGAAGCCCTGAGGCTGACGCTGATGCCGGCGTTCAGCCCAGCCGGGCGGCCAGCCTGCCGACGATGTCGCCCAGTCCGCGCAAGCCCCGGTCCAGGTCGTCATTGAAGGGCCAGCCGCAGTTGATGCGCACAAAGTGGTCAAAACGCCCGGAGTTGGAAAACAGCCAGCCCGGCGCCACCAGGATCTGCGCGTCCAGCGCCGCATCGAACACCGCCCTGGACGACAGCTGGCCGGGCAGCTCGACCCACAGCGCCAGCCCGCCATCGGGCAGGTTCATGCGCGTGCCCGCCGGGAAATAGGTGGCAATCGCCTCGGCGGTCCTGGCGCGCTGCACGTCGAGCTTGCCCCGCAGCGTGCGCAGGTGCCGGTCGTGCTGGCTGGAGGCCATGTAGTCGGCGGCAGCCATCTGTCCGAGTTCTTCATTGCTGCGGGTTTGCGCGTATTTCAGCATTTCCACCCGCGCCTGCCAGCGGCCCGCCGCCATCCAGCCCAGGCGCAGGCCCGGCGCCAGCGTCTTGTGCAGCGACGCGCAATAGATCACCTGGCCGCGCGTGTCCCAGGACTTGATGGCCCGGATCGAGCCGGTCTGCGCAGCGCTGCGGTTGGCCAGCTCGCTGTAGGTGTCGTCCTCGATCAGCGCGATGTCATGCTGCTGGCACAGCCGCAGCAACTGCTGCTTGTGCGCCGCCGGCATCATGCTGCCCAGCGGGTTCTGCAGGTGCGGCACGACGACGACCGCCTTGATGTCCGGATAGGTCTGCAGCGCCAGCTCCAGCGCGCCGGTGGAAATGCCGGTTTCCGGGCTGGTGGGAATTTCGAGCGCCCGCATGTTCAGGCTTTCCAGGATTTGCAGCAGGCCGTAGAAGGTTGGCGACTCGACCGCAATCGTGTCGCCCGGCTGGGCCACCGCCCGCAGCGCGATGTTCAGCGCCTCGATGCAACCGTTGGTGATCTGGATGTCCTCGGGCGACAGGGCCATCCCGATGTTGATCGAGCGCTTGGCCAGCACCGCGCGCAGGTGCAGCGAGCCTCTGGCCTGCGACGGGCGGACCAGCAGGTCGGGCTGGCGCCGAAGCGCCCGGATGGCGGCATTTTTCAGCGCCTCGCCGGGGTACAGCTCGGGCGCGCAGCGGGCTGCCGAGAAATCGATCTTGCTCGGCTGGAGCCGGCGGCGCGCCACGAACTCCGACACCCGGGCATGGATGCCGACATATTGCGCTGGGTCGGGCGCCACATCCAGACGCGGCTCGGCCACCCGCGCCAGCGCGCTGCGGCGCGGCTGGCGCACGAAGTAGCCCGAGCGCGGCCGTGCCTCCAGCCAGCCTTCGCTCTCCAGCTGCCGGCTGAACTGCAGCACCGTGGACAGGCTCACCGCATGCTGGCGCATCAGCATGCGCAGGCTGGGCATGCGGTCGCCCGGCGCCAGCGAGCCGGCATGGATCACGTCGCGGTAATGCGAGGCCAGGCGCTGGTAGATCGGCTCATGCTGGGCAGTCTGGACAGGCTGGATCGGGGTCATGCGCCATCTTGTACGGTTTCAAACGGAAAGAACAGATACAGCCGAAGCTGAAATCGACCATAACAGATGGCTTTTCGGCAGGTCTGTTCCGGTCGAGAAAGCGCCGGGCTGTGGCTGTTTTTGCAGCGGGCCACTGCCTAGCATTGAGTATCTTTTCAAGCCTATGAAGGATTCACGCCATGCAGACCCCCTCGTCATTCGCCAGGCAGCTCGCTGCCGGCCAAGCCATTCATTTATTCCTGCGGCGCGGCGCTCGCGTGCTGCCTGTTGGCGGTTCGGCCCGCGTTTTCAGGCAGGTCTGGCTGGCTGAGCGCATGGTTTCGCTGCAGGTGCAGGCAGCGGGCGATGCGCTGTATGAGGCCGAAGCCAGCGGCTGGATTCAAATCGAGGCCCCGCTGCACGGGGCTGGCGTTCGCTTCAAGGTCGTCCAGGCGCCCGGCTTGCTCCAGCGCTGGGCAGCCCGGTGGCGCAGGCTGCCGAGCGCTGCTCTGACCAACTCTGCCTGAAGGTCCGCCATGACGGATCGCCAGGCAATTTTTGAGAACTTCGCACGAAAACCAGCCTTTGCGCTGGACGAAAAGACTTGCATCAGTGGCCAGTGCTGGCCTGCAGGCGGGAAAAGCGGGAACAAGCTTGCTTTGGGCATGAAATGGTGCTTTAGCGCAGTATTTTCCTGCACTAGATGCTATTGAATTGATAGTTGAAGCATGTTTTTTGCGTGGCTGCCAGTGCGGAGGCGGTGGTGCATGCTTGGGCTGCAGGGCAAAACACGGGGCCGTCATACAAACGCGCAACGCAATAGCCAGGGTGCAGGCCCAGGTCTTGAAGGCGCGGCTAAACTCCCCATCTCCGCTGGGCCGCCCCCTGCATTGCCGCTTTTTGTTTTAGGTAAACACCATGAGCTTGATTCCCGTCACCATCCTCACCGGCTTCCTTGGCTCGGGTAAAACCACGCTCCTGAAGCGCATCCTGACCGAGGCCCACGGCCAGAAAATCGCCGTCATCGAGAACGAATTCGGCGAGGAAAACATCGACAACGAAATCCTGGTCAACGACACCCAGGAAAACATCATCCAGATGAATAACGGCTGCATCTGCTGCTCGATTCGCGAAGACCTGCGCGAGACCCTGCAGCTGCTGGCCGCCAAGAAGCGCAAGGGCCTGCTGGACTTTGACCGGGTGGTGATCGAAACCACCGGCCTGGCCGACCCCGGCCCGGTGGCGCAGACGTTTTTCATGGACGAGGAAATCGCCGAGCAGTACCTGCTCGACTCCATCCTGACGCTGGTCGATGCCAAGCATGCGCCGCAGCAGCTCAATGACCGCCAGGAAGCGCGCCGGCAGGTCGGTTTCGCCGACCAGATCTTCATCAGCAAGTCCGACCTGGTGGCTGAAAGCGAAGTGCAGGCGCTGATGCACCGCTTGAGCCACATGAACCCGCGCGCGCCGCAAAAAGCCGTGCATTTCGGCGAAGTGGCGATTGCCGATGTGTTCGACCTGCGCGGCTTCAACCTCAATGCCAAGCTCGACATCGACCCGGATTTCCTCAAGGAAGATGATCATGAGGCGCATGAGCACCATGACCATGAACACGGCGAGCATTGCGACCATCCATCGCATGCGGCCGAAGGCGACGGGCAGGGCGGCCACCACCATCACCACGACGATGATGTGAAGAGCTTCGTGTTCCGCTCCGACAAGCCCTTCAGCCCGGCCAAGCTGGAAGACTTCCTGGGCGCCGTGGTCAACATATACGGCCCGCGCCTGCTGCGCTACAAGGGCGTGCTGAACATGGAAGGCACCGAGCGCAAGGTGATTTTCCAGGGCGTTCATCAGCTCATGGGCAGCGACCTCGGGCCGGCCTGGCGGGAGGATGAGGTGAAAACCAGCAAGATGGTGTTCATCGGCATCGACTTGCCCAAGGACATTTTCATGCAGGGGCTGGCGCAGTGCCTGGTTTGACGCACGCTGTAAACACCAGAGGTTAAGTACCCCAGCACATCAAGAAGGAGAGGTTTGCGTGGTCCCATCGATTTTTATACGATTCAGCGCTTAGGGCTGCCTCGCAGCCAGACAGCCGTTACAATCGCGCGCCGGCCAAAATACCCGCAAATTCCAAGCGGGAAGTTGGCCAGAGTAAAGCCAGCTCATCCAAGGGGCTAAAACCGCGTTAAAGTGGACTCTTGGCAAGGCCGGCGCAGACACACCAGATCATCTGGCACCAGGTAGGGCCTGACTGCCTCACGGCATTCAGGAAAAGAAGCGGCCCGGAAAGTTGACCCGGACCGGTTCTCAGAGGAGAGACTTAGTGAACACCCCAGAGAAAAAAAGCAAGACGTCTGCACAGACTGCGGTCAAGCCAGCAGCCAAACCAGTTCTTGGCGCTGCCAGAACCGTGGCCAGCCCCGCCGCAAAACCGGCTTCCAAGGAGATAAAGATCGTCAAGGCAGCCCCGCCTGTATCGGCCATTGCCTCGGTTCGGATGGACTCCGCGCCCTTGAAACCCGGACGCAGAAGCTCCGCCCGCACCGCCATCCAGACCCCTAAACCCGCGCCGATGGTGCCCACCCATGCGCCTGACGCAGCCAAAGCCAGCTACTCCACCATGACCGAACGTGTAATTGCACCGCCCACTCATGCAGCCGCTCCCAAGGACCCTCAGCTTGCCAACAACTGGAAGAGCAAGCCAGCCGATCAGTTGACCGATCAGGAAATCAAGGCAATGCCTGATTCCGAGTACATGAACGATGTGCAGCTGGCGTTCTTTCGGCACAGGCTTTCTGTGCTCAAGCAGGACATCCACAACAGCGCCGGCCAGACCACCGAGCACTTGCGCGAAGACGCTGCCGTGGTGCCCGATCCTGCTGACCGCGCCACCATCGAGGAAGAGCATGCGCTTGAACTGCGCACCCGAGATCGGGAGCGCAAGCTGCTCAAGAAAATCGAGCAGTCGATTGCCCGTATCGATTCGGGCGATTACGGCTATTGCGATGAAACTGGCGAGGCCATCGGCGTGGGCCGCCTTATTGCCCGCCCGACCGCCAATCTCTCGCTTGAAGCGCAGCAGCGCCGCGAACTCAAGCAAAAAATGTTCGGTGACTGACACGGGCATTCGCACTGCGGCTCAACCTTTTTTATTGACCACCACCATGTCCAAAGACGATACCGGTCCAGGCTTGTTGTCCAAGCTGGTCAAGTTTGTTCGCAACCCTGCCACCAACTGGACGGAACTCGATTCCGTCGAGGCGGACAAGGATGATGCGGTCAACAAACAGTTGCTCAACGAGATGATCGAGCGCAAGCGGCGCAACGATTTTGTGCGCAAGCGTGAATTCGACATGCTGCGCAATCTGCGCAGGCTCGAAGCGCTCGGAGAATCGATTCCCGACCAGGGCAGCAGGCCTTCCTTTTTTCAAAGCAGCATGACTTCGCCGGTTGACGACCGGGCAACGACACTCAAGAAGATTGATGAGATCGAAGCGCAAATGTCGATGCAGTGGTGGAAAACAAAGAACCAGACAGTCGCCGGCTCCAGTCCCACGGTGCTGCAGGATCCCAATGAGAACAATGACAGTCCGCCGCCGGTCAGCCTGCAGCCTTTGGAGTACCAGCCCACCATGCCAGCTGGGATGGATTCTGTAAACCCGGCTGATTCGCCTGAGCCTGGTCCTTTTCTGAATGATCTTCTGGAAAGCCAACCTGAGAAATCCAGCAGTTATGAGCCTGTCGACAGTGGGCTGCTGCCGCTGATGCCTGCGCTGACTTCCGGTGCGCCAGCGCTGGAGGTGGCGGTACATGATGCCGAGCTTGAAGAAGCCGCGATTCTGTTTGCCAACGGCGATGATGCCGCAGCGGAAGCCGGGTTGCTGGAAATGCTGGCGCCGGGCGCCTTGCGTGCCGACCATGTTTATACCTGGCTGACACTGTTTGACCTCTACCGTGCTACCGGCGATCAGAATAAATTCGAATCAGCCGCCATCGACTTTGCCCAGCGCTTCAACCGCTCGGCGCCGCAATGGTTTTCGTTGCCGGATATGGTCAAAGCCCTTGCCCAGCCTGTTGACAAGCCGATCCAAGGCACGGGGTCTGACTGGGTATGCCCTTCCACGTTGGGCATGCAGTCCGTAGGGACGCTGAATGCAGCCCTTGCCCGCTCGGCGATGCCGTGGCGTCTGGACTGGAGCAATCTTAAAGCCATCGAAGCGAGTGCCCTTGAGCCCTTGCACAAGGTGTTTACCGGTTGGACGAACCAGCCCGTGCAACTGCGGTTCATGGGCGATGCCCAACTGCAGAAGGTATTGTTCAATGCAACGCCTTCAGGCGAGCGGGCCACTGATCAGAAGTGGTGGCTGCTGCGCATGGAAATGCTGCGGGTCATCCATCGCCCTGATGACTTTGAGCTGACGGCGCTGGATTTCTGCGTCACATACGAGGTGTCGCCGCCTTCATGGGCCAGTGCCCGCTGTGATTACAAGTCGCTGGACGTACACGGCGATGCCATGGGCCGGGCGACCATCATCGGCGAGCCTTCCAGCGAAAGTATGTATTCCAGCGTGCTGGATGCAGATTCTGTTATGGACTACCCGACTAGCACCCAACCCTTGCGGTTTTTATCGGTGGAACTATCTGGGCAGATACAAGGCCATGCGGTCGCCGTGCTCGACAGGCTGGAGGACAGCCTCATGGGTGCCGACAAAATGCAGATCTCCTGTGCCAAGCTCATCAGGGTTGATTTTTCTGCTGCAGGCATGGTGCTCAACTGGGTATCGGCGCGTCAGGCCGAAAATCGAATTGTCGAGTTTTCGGAAGTCAATCGTCTGGTAGCCGCTTTTTTCAATGTTATTGGGATCATTGAATATGCCAAAGTTTCCGTTCGAAATGATTGACCAACGGAAGACAATTACTTAGGCATTCCAAAGTAAATTTATGCCGAGGCGTTGTGGCATGGCGAAGTACCAACCTTTTGCTGTTGCATTTTAAACAATTTGTAGCTTTCAAATTTCAAGAAATTATCTTGAGTTAGCGCATTTAAAAGCCGCAGGTTTTCCAAACCTGATACGTCGCTTTAGACCGAAAAAACGCTTGAAAAGACATGCAAGTACCCCTCATGCGGCTTGCACGCTATGTTTTTACTAGCTAAATACATTGGTTCTAGTTACCGTTCAGATGCTTTCTGCTTAAAGCTGTCAATTGACATTCCAATTTTGAGCGTGGGTGGACTACACCTCTACAGATTCCGGCAAGCCCGCATGTTCTTGCGCTTGTTCAAAGGTGCCAAAAGTCTCCTGGCTTAATGTTTAACTTTCAATATCTTTTGCAAGTTCTTAATTAAGAACAACTTTAAAAATCGTCAAAGCATTCAGATATGCCTCTAAGTTATTGATTTCATTGAAATAATTTGTGTCAAATTCCTGATGGGCAGGGGGTTCCCTGATACAGTGGGAAAATGTGCAGATTAGTGGTGAAAAGTGTTGGATAGAGGCTTACAAGAGTGTTTCAAGGTGCGTCATTTCTAGCTCTCGATGCAAAAGGCCGGCTTTCCGTCCCTGCCCGCCATAGAGAAGCACTTGGCGCCAGCAATCACGGCCAATTCACTATCACAAAGCATCCGCACGGCTGCCTCATGATTTTTCCCCAGCAAGCGTGGGAAGAATTTCGTGGTCGTATCGCTTCGCTACCCATGCAGGCGCAATGGTGGAAACGGATTTTTCTGGGTAATGCGATGGATGTTGAGATGGACGCGACGGGGCGTGTGCTGGTATCGCCGGAACTGCGCAAGACCTCCGGTATCAGCAAGGATACGGTTTTGCTGGGCATGGGCAGTTACTTTGAACTCTGGGACGCTGCCACTTATGCGGCGCAGGAAGCCGAGCAGATGAAGGGCGAGATGCCCGATGTGTTTAAAGATTTTTCTTTCTGAAAGTAGCTGGTGAAGGGCATATGGACACACCGAACCGTCCTGTTGAACGAAGCCATCACGGCGCTTCAGATCAACCCGGATGGTCATTACATCGACGCGACTTTCGGACGCGGCGGACACTCGCGGCTGCTACTGTCGCAGCTTTCGGCGCAGGGACGCCTGACCGCCTTCGACAAGGATACTGACGCCATCGCGGAGGCCCAAGCCATTGACGACCCTCGTTTTTCAATCCGTCACCAGGGCTTCATGCATCTGGACCAGATAGAGCAAGGCAGTGTGGCTGGTGTGCTGCTGGACCTGGGTGTAAGTTCACCCCAGATAGACAACCCGGTGCGTGGTTTTTCTTTTCGCAATGAAGGTCCGTTGGACATGCGCATGGATACTACCCGCGGGCAAAGCGCAGCCGAATGGTTGCAGGATGCTTCCGTTGAAGCCATGACCGAAGTGATTCGTGATTTTGGTGAAGAACGCTTTGCCGGACTGGTGGCAAAGGCAATTGAGCGCCATCGACAGGAGCATGGTCCTCTGCGAACCACCGCCGAGCTGGCCAAGGTCGTGGCCACTGCGGTCAAGACCCGCGAGCCGGGCAAAGACCCGGCGACACGTACCTTTCAGGCATTGCGCATCTTCATCAACGCAGAGCTTGACGAATTGCAGCAGGCTTTGGCCGCTTCGCTGAAAGTGCTGGAGCCTGGCGGTCGCTTGGTGGTCATCAGTTTTCATTCGCTTGAAGACCGGATTGTCAAGCAGTTCATTGCTGCCCATTCACGAGAAGTCTATGACCGCCGAACACCTTTTGCAGCACCCAAAACCATGGAGCTCAAGGCATTAGGGCGGATCAAACCCAGCGAAGAAGAAGTTGCCGGCAATCCGCGTGCACGCAGTGCAGTGATGCGCGTGGCCGAGCGTATCGGGGAGGCCGCATGAACGGCATCAGGATTCGCTTTGCTGGCGGGAAGACTCTTCCTGCTCACAACTGCGGAGGCCATCAATGTTTCGTCTGAATTTCTTGCTCCTGCTGGCTATTCTTTTCAGTGCCTTGTATCTGGTGCATACCCAGTATGAGTCTCGTCGCCTGTATGTGGAGCTTGAGAAGGCCACTGCGCAGAGTCGAAAAATAGATACCGAGAGCGCGCGACTGCAGGTCGAAAAACGTGCGGAAGCCACGCCGCTGAAGCTTGAGAAACTGGCCAGGGACCGACTCCAAATGCGTACGACCACCCCTGCCATCACCCAGTATGTCAAGTACAGGTCCGCTGCCGATGTGGCATCGGCTGTTGGACAGAAAGCCCAGCATGAGTAAGAGCGTTCTCTATACCTCAAGCCCCTTGCTGGCCAGCAAAACACCCGTCTGGCGGAGTAAATTGATTGTGGCCTGCATTGCGCTGGGTTTCACCGGGCTGGCGGTCAGGGCTGCCTATATTCAGGTTTACGCCAACGCATTCTTTCAGCGTCAGGGCCAGGTGCGTTTTGTCAGAACCTTGGAGCTGCCCGCCAATCGTGGCCGCATCCTGGACCGCAATGGGTTGATCCTGGCGTCCAGTGTTCCAGCTTCCAGCATCTGGGCTATTCCCGAGGATGTGAAAGCCAGCCCCGCCCAGTTTGCCGAGCTGGCCAAGTTGCTGGAAATGCCTTTGGCAGAGTTGAACAAGAAGTTCAAAGATGAAGACAAGACGTTTGTCTGGGTCAAGAGGCAGCTTGAAGAGCCGGTAGCTAGGAAAATCGAGGCCCTTGGCATCCCTGGAGTTTACCAGCGCAAGGAGTACAAGCGTAAATATCCCGAGGGCGAAACAATTGCTCATATCGTCGGCTTCACTAATGTGGAGGACAGGGGGCAGGAGGGCATCGAGCTGACCTTCAACAAGGATCTTTCCGGGAAGGCCGGCTCGCGAAAAGTCATCAAGGATCGGCTGGGCCGTGTCGTGGAAGGCGTTGGCGAGCAGACGCTGCCAGTCGATGGCAAGGACATCCAGTTAAGCGTTGACAGCAAGGTGCAATTTTTTGCCTACCAGAAGCTTCGCGATGCAGTGATTGCCCGCAAGGCGAAGGCGGGCAGCGTGGTGGTGCTGGACTCCATCACGGGCGAAGTGCTGGCGCTGGCCAATTACCCGAGCTATATACCCGACAAACGCCAGAACCTGACCGGCGATCAGCTGCGCAACCGGGCCATGACTGACACATTTGAGCCAGGCTCGACGATGAAGCCAATCACCGTGGCCATGGCGCTTGAGGCTGGCCGCATCAAGCCGCAGACCCTGATTGAAACTGGCCCTGGCCGTTTCAGCATTGGTGGCTTCACCATCAGCGACACCCACAACTACGGCACGTTGACGGTCGAGGGCGTGATCCAGAAGTCCAGCAATGTCGGCGCGCTGAAGATCGCCCAGAAAATGACGCCCCATGAGATGTGGGATACCTACGCCGCCCTGGGCTACGGCCAGAAGCCAAAGATCGAATTTCCCGGCGCTGTGACTGGCCGGGTGCGGCCCTGGAAGACCTGGCGGCCGGTCGAGCAGGCGACTATGGCTTATGGCTATGGGCTGTCCGCCTCGCTGTTCCAGATGGCGCATTCCTATACATCTTTCGCCCATGATGGCGAAATCATTCCCGTCACCATGCTCAAGAGCAGCGAGCCGGCTGTTGGCGTGAAGGTGTTTTCTGCCGAGAATGCGCGTGCCGTGCGCCGCATGCTGCAGATGGCTGCAGCGCCGGGCGGCACTGGTCCGCTGGCGCAAACCGTCGGTTATTCCGTGGGCGGCAAATCAGGCACTGCGCACAAGCAGGTCGGAAAGGGGTATGCCAGCAATAAATACCGTGCTTGGTTTACTGGAATGGCCCCCATCGAGTCGCCGCGCATCGTTGTCGGGGTGATGATTGACGAGCCCAGCGACGGCAAGTATTTTGGCGGTATTGCCGCCGCCCCGGTGTTCAGTGAAGTAGTGCAGCAGACGTTGCGCATGATGGGCGTGCAGCCCGACATGACGGTCAAGCCGGAAATCATCACGCAGGCCGTGGAGGAGTCGTTTTGACGGTCATACAGCTTCACACCCCTGAACAGGCAGCAAGCTGGCTCCAGGCACGTGTCACCGGCACGCTCTGGGCCGACAGTCGCAGGGCTGGCAAGGGCGACGGATTTGTCGCCTGGCCTGGCGCCGCGACCGATGGCCGCAATTATGTTAATACTGCTCTGGCTGAAGGGGTGAATGCCTGCCTGGTCGAGCATGCAGGCTCAGAAATTTACGGTTTTACTGGCGACCGCGTAGCGACTTTTGAGGGACTCAAGGCTGCAACCGGGCCCATAGCCGCAGCTTATTTTGCCGCGCCGAGTGCGCATTTGCAGCTGGTGGCAATTACCGGCACCAACGGCAAGACCTCCACAGCCTGGTGGCTGGCGCAGGCGTTGGGCCGGCTGGGCAGAAAGTGCGGCATGGTCGGCACTTTGGGCATTGGCGAGCCCGGTGCGCTGGTTCCCAACGGATTGACTACACCCGACCCTGTGCTGCTGCAGCACCAGTTGCGGCGTTTTGCCGATGAAGGTTTTTCAGCCTGTGCTCTGGAAGCGTCTTCGATTGGCCTTGAAGAGCAGCGACTGGATGCAACCTGCATACAGGTGGCTGTCTTTACCAATTTCACCCAGGACCATCTCGATTACCACACCTCCATGAGCGAGTATTGGCAAGCGAAGAAAAGGCTGTTCAGCTGGCCAGGCCTGCAAGCAGCGGTCATCAATAGCGACGATCCCAAGGGGCTGGAGCTGAGCCGTGCGTTAGCTGATGGCTCCTTGGATATCTGGACCTTTTCATGCACGGGACCAGCGCGGGTGCAGGCGCAGGAAATTCATCAAGGTACCCATGATTTGAATTTTGAGGTGGCTGAAGGCGACGAACGCTACCGGCTTGCCATCCCGATGGTCGGCCTTTACAGCGTGTCGAACTTGCTGGGCGTGATCTGCTCGCTACGGGCCTTGCGCATCCCTCTGGCGGATGCAGTCCATGCCTGTGCAAATCTGTTGCCGGTGCCTGGCAGGGCAGAAACCCTGGCAGTCACCGGCTTGCCTCTGGTCGTCATTGATTACGCGCATACCCCGGATGCACTTGAAAAAGTATTGACTGCGCTGAAACCTGTTGCGTTAAACCGGGGCGGTCGGCTCTGGTGCGTCTTTGGCTGCGGCGGTGACCGGGATCCGACCAAACGACCCCTCATGGCGGCAGTTGCTGAAAAAAATGCCGATCAAGTCATGGTCACCAGTGACAACCCGCGCAGCGAGGACCCGATGGCCATCATCGAACAAATCCTGCAGGGCTTCAGCCATTCGCATGCCGCAGAGGTGCGGGCAGACAGGGCTGCAGCCATTGCCGATGCGCTGCGTCTGGCTTCATCGTCTGATGTTGTTCTGCTGGCGGGCAAGGGGCATGAGGATTATCAGGAGATCAAGGGCGTCAAGTTTTCGTTTTCCGACCGGGACCAGGCACAAGCCGCTCTTAATACCATTGTTACTGCCTGCAAGCTGGAGGGCGCCACATCATGATGAGCCTGCAGCAAGCCCTGGCGTGGTTGCCATCGGCCCGTCTGGTAGGCAATGGTCGGGTCGTGCCGGCGCGGGTGCACACTGACACGCGCAGCCTGCAACCGGGGGATCTGTTCGTGGCGCTACAGGGGGAGCACTTTGATGCCCATGATTTTTTAGCTCGGGCTAGAGCGCAAGGCGCGGTGGCTGCGATTGCGCAACACGGGCTGCTGGAGGCTGGTCTGCCGGGCCTTGAGGTTGCTGACACCAAGGTCGCCTTGGGCCAGCTCGCTGCCGCATGGCGGTCGCAATTCAGCTTGCCCTTGATAGCGGTGACCGGAAGCAACGGAAAAACCACGGTGACTCAGATGATCGCCGCAATCCTGCGCGCCTGGAAGGCGGACGCGGCATTTGCAACGCAAGGCAATCTGAACAATGACATTGGCGTGCCACTGACCTTGCTGCGCTTGAACGCCTCGCACCAAGCTGGCGTGGTCGAGCTCGGCATGAACCATCCGGGTGAAATCGCTGGCCTCGCTGCCCTGGCAAAACCAACGGTGGCGCTGGTCAACAACGCCCAGCGTGAACACCTCGAGTTCATGGCCACGGTGCAAGCGGTCGCCCTGGAAAACGGCTCGGTGCTAGCGTCGCTCGGTGCGGACGGCATTGCAGTATTTCCTGCGGACGACGCCTTCACTGGCATCTGGCGCACGCTGGCTGCCAAGCGCCAAGTCATGACGTTTGCATTGACCGGGTCGGCTGATGTCACTGCCGCTGCACACTGGAATCGCGATGGCTGGCAGGTAGATGCCCGAACTCCGGCAGGTCCGCTTGAATTTCTTCTTCATATTGCTGGCCGCCATAACGTCAAAAATGCACTGGCAGCAACGGCCTGCGCCCTTGCTGCGGGCGTACCCCCGGCTTGTATTGCCACTGGCCTGGCAGCCTTCGTGCCGGTCAAGGGCCGCTCCCGTGCCGTTCCAGTCTGGCTGCAGGGGCGGGCGCTGACCCTGGTTGACGATAGCTACAACGCCAATCCGGATTCCATGCAGGCTGCAATCGAGGTGCTGGCCGAATTGCCCGGTCCGCGCTTGCTGGTCATGGGCGACATGGGCGAGGTGGGCAGCCAGGGTCCGTATTTCCATGCGGAAGCCGGCCGCAGCGTGCTTGCCTTGGGTATAGAAAAACTTTTCACGCTGGGCGAGCAGTCGCAAGGTGCCAGCGCCGCTTTTGGCCCAGGCCGCCATTTCAGCGATATGTCCGAATTAAGCACCGCAGTGGTGAAGCAATTGCCGGAGGTCGCCAGCATATTGGTAAAGGGTTCACGCTTCATGAAGATGGAACAGATCGTCCAGGCCGTGATGGCCGTTGGCGATTCAATGCAACAAGACAAGAAAGAGCCTCATGCTGCTTAGCCTGGCCCAGTGGCTCCAGACCCTCTCGCCTGAATTGGGATTCCTGCGGGTATTTCAGTACCTTACTCTGCGCGCGGTCATGGCCGCCATGACCGCACTGCTGATCGGCCTGCTGGCCGGCCCGTTCGTGATCCGCCGCCTCATAGCGCTCAAGATAGGCCAGCCCATCCGCGAGTACGCCATTCAGACCCACCTGAGCAAGAACGGCACGCCGACCATGGGCGGTGTGCTGATTCTGCTGGCCATCGGTATTTCGACGCTGCTGTGGTTTGACTTGTCCAACCGCTTTGTCTGGATCGTGCTGGTCGTCACCCTGGGCTTTGGCGCCATCGGCTGGGCCGATGACTGGCGCAAAGTGGTACTCAAGGACCCGGAAGGCATGCGATCCCGTGAAAAATACATGTGGCAGTCCGTGATCGGCCTGGTTGCTGCGCTGTACCTTGTTTTCAGCATTTCCGAAAGCTCCAACATGCGAGTGCTGGAGTTGTTCGTGAGTTGGGTGCGGTCAGGCTTTGATGTGGACCTGCCACCCAAGGCGGGTTTGTTGCTGACTTTCGTGAAGGAGGTCAGTTATCCGCTGGGCGTATTCG
>JAQGNK010000103.1 GCA_028291905.1 Polaromonas sp. | reverse complement strand
GATTTCCAGAGCGTGATAGGCAACGAATGCTTGAGCCAGATGCCTGAGCTGAATGCCGGCCGGCAGCCCGATGCGGTGATTGCCTGCGTCGGTGGCGGCAGCAACGCCATGGGCATTTTCCATCCCTATATTTCGCATGAAAACACCCGGTTGATCGGCGTGGAAGCCGCCGGCGAAGGCCTGGACAGCGGCAAGCATTCGGCGTCGCTGCAGCGCGGCCTGCCCGGCGTGCTGCACGGCAACCGCACCTATGTGCTGCAGAACGATGACGGCCAGGTGACGGAAACCCACAGCATCAGCGCTGGCCTGGATTACCCCGGCGTCGGTCCCGAGCATGCGTTTTTGAAAGACATCGGCCGCGCCGAATATGTCGGCATTACCGACAGCGAGGCGCTGGCGGCTTTTCATTATTTGTGCCGCACCGAAGGGATCATTCCGGCGCTCGAATCCGCCCATGCCGTTGCCTACGCGATGAAGCTGGCCAAGACCATGCGCAGCGACCAGAGCATCCTGGTCAACCTGTCGGGCCGGGGCGACAAGGACATCGGCACCGTGGCCGACCTGTCGGGTGCCGATTTTTATGACCGGCCCTCAATGCGCGGCCTGGGCGTCAAGGGCGGTGTGGCCACGGCGCCCGAATCATTCGACGCCAGCGGCGCCAAAGGCGCGGGAACCCAGTCATGAGCCGCATTGCCGCCACCTTCTCCAGACTTCAAGCTCAAGGTCGCAAGGCCTTGATTCCGTATGTCACGGCGGGCTTTCCGTTTGCCGATGTCACGCCCGAACTCATGCATGCCATGGTCGCGGGCGGCGCCGACGTGATTGAACTGGGCGTTCCGTTCTCCGACCCCAGCGCCGACGGCCCGGTGATCCAGAAAGCCGGCGAGAAAGCGCTTTCATTTGGCATCGGCCTGGTCCAGGTGCTGGACATGGTCCGCGCCTTCCGCAGCCAGGACAGCACCACGCCAGTCGTGCTGATGGGCTATGCCAATCCGGTCGAGCGCTATGACATCAAGCATGGCGCCGGCGGCACCGAAAGTGCTTTTATCCGTGATGCGGCCGAGGCCGGGGTTGACGGCATGCTGATCGTTGACTATCCGCCCGAAGAGTGCGTTGAATTCGCCGCCCGGCTCAAGGCCCACGACATGGACCTGATCTTCCTGCTCGCGCCCACCAGCACCGACGCACGGATGGCGCAGGTCGCCGGGGTCGCCAGCGGCTATGTCTATTACGTCTCGCTCAAGGGCGTGACCGGCGCCGGCACGCTCGACGTGGACGCGGTGGCGGCCATGCTGCCGCGCATTCGCCAGCATGTGAAGGTGCCGGTGGGCGTGGGCTTCGGCATTCGTGACGCCGCGACCGCCCAGGCCATCGGCCAGGTGGCCGATGCCGTGGTGATCGGCAGCAAGATCATCCAGCTGATCGAGCACCAGCCACGCGCCCAGGTAGCCAGCGTGGCACGCGATTTTCTGAAGGAAATCCGGGCAGCCCTGGATTGAAATGCACGGCAGTGGCCCAGCGCATAATGACGTTTTTTGCTCGGCGGGGGCTGTCTTCAACTGACTACCGCGCCTGTTTCCCCATTAAACATTTCATGATTCTTGACGCGGCCTTCTGAAAAAACTGCCGCCGCAAGCCAACAAGGACCGACCGCGATGTCTTGGTTAGAAAAACTCCTTCCGCCCAAAATCTCCCCCACCAACCCGACCGAGCGCCGCCAGGTGCCCGAGGGCCTGTGGATCAAATGCCCGAGCTGCGAAGCCGTGCTCTACAAGAGCGACCTGGAAAAGAACCAGAACGTCTGCCCGCAGTGCAGCCATCACCACCGCATCGGCGCCCGCGCCCGGCTCGATGCCTTTCTCGACGCCGAAGGCCGCTATGAGCTGGGCCAAGAAGTGCTTCCGGTCGATGCCCTCAAGTTCAAGGACAGCCGCAAATACCCCGAGCGCCTGAAAGAGGCCATGGACAATACCGGCGAAACCGATGCGCTGGTCGTCATGGGCGGGGCGGTGCACAGCATCGGCGTGGTCGTGGCCTGCTTCGAGTTCGACTTCATGGGCGGCAGCATGGGTAGCGTCGTGGGCGAGCGCTTTGTGCGCGGCGTGCACACCGCGATCGAGCAGAAGGTGCCTTTTGTCTGCTTTACCGCCACCGGCGGCGCCCGCATGCAGGAAGGCCTGCTGAGCCTGATGCAGATGGCCAAGACCAATGCCTCGCTGACGCGCTTGGCTAAGAAAGGCCTGCCCTATATCAGCGTGCTGACCGACCCGACCATGGGCGGCGTGAGCGCGGGCTTTGCGTTTGTCGGTGATATCGTCATTGCCGAGCCCAAGGCGCTGATCGGCTTTGCCGGCCCGCGTGTGATCGAATCAACCGTTCGCGTCACCTTGCCCGAAGGCTTTCAGCGCGCCGAATTCTTGCAGACCAAGGGTGCGGTTGACCTGATCTGCGACCGCCGCGAATTGCGCCGCACGGTGGCCAGTTCGCTGGCCATGCTGCTCAAGCAGCCAGCCGATGCGGTGAACTGACAGGCAAAAGCCGCCGCAAAATACCCGCTGGCTTCCAGACATCAGGGCTTGCCGCAAGTGCGATGAAACCAGCCATGGGATGATGCAAGCCTGTTGTCATTCAAGGCTCGCTGCCATGTCCGAATCCCTCACACTCTTCTCCCTTCCGCTGTTCCCGCTGGGCACCGTGCTCTATCCCGACGGCTTGCTGCCCTTGCGGATTTTCGAAGTCCGCTACCTGGACATGATCGGCAAATGTCACAAGACAGGCGCGCCGTTTGGCGTCGTCTCGCTGACCGAGGGCTCGGAAGTTCGCCGACCCGCTGAGGCAGGCTCAAAAAATGCCGGGCCCAGCGGCGACGGCTTTGCGAACGAAGGCTTCAATGCCGTCGGCACCCTGGCCACCATCAGCGAGTTCTCGGTGCCGCAGCCGGGCCTGATGGTGATCCAGTGCCGGGGTGTTCACCGCTTCATGGTTGACCGGCGTGAAAAACTCAAGCATGGCCTTTGGATTGCCGATGTAACACGTCTGGAAGACGACCTGCCGGTCAAGATTCCCTACGACCTGCAAAAAACTTCCGATGCGCTGGGCAAGCTGATCAAGAAACTGCTGCAGAACAACCCGGCTGACAAAATGCCGATTGGCATGCCTTACAGGCTGGACGATTGCGGCTGGGTCGCCAACCGCTGGTGCGAGCTGCTGCCGATGCCGCCAGCGCTCAAGCAGCGCCTGATGGCGCTGGACAATCCGCTGCTCAGGCTGGAGCTGGTCTGCGACATTTTGGAACGCACCGGCATTTCACTCTGAATACCGGGCCAGGCTGCCTCGAATGGCCGGCAAAGCAGCCTTGGGGCGCGACTGCGCTGAAAAACGCTGCCTTAAAAAACTAAAATCAGCGATTCGGCTTTTTTGCCGGCCATTCTGGGCGGCATGAAGCCGCCATTCTCTTTCAGCCTCCTTTTCTATTTCCGGAACACCGATCTATGTCCAGCCATCCGACACTTCCCGCCGCAGGCAGCGCTGCCCCCGCCCATCATGAAGAAAACCAGCTGATGGTCGAGCGCCGCGAGAAGCTCAGCGCCTTGCGCCAGCAGCAGGCGGACGGCAAGGGCGTGGCGTTTCCCAATGACATCAAGCCCGAGCACCGCGCCGAGCAGCTGTTTGCCCAGTACGGCCACCTGAGCAATGAAGAGCTGGAGCCGCTGGCGGTCAAAGTGCATGTGGCCGGCCGGATGATGCTCAAGCGCGTCATGGGCAAGGCCAGTTTTGCCACCTTGCAGGATGCGTCGTTCGGTGCGACCGGCGGGCGCATCCAGCTCTACATCAACAATGCCGGCGTCGGCGACGGTGTGCATGCGGCCTTCAAGCACTGGGACCTGGGCGACATCGTGGCGGCGACCGGCACGCTCTTTCGCACCAAGACCGGCGAGCTGTCGGTGAATGCCGACAGCATCCGGCTGGTCACCAAGAGCCTGCGCCCGCTGCCCGACAAGTTCCACGGCATGGCCGACCAGGAGGTCAAGTACCGCCAGCGCTACGTCGACCTGATCATGGTCGAGCTAGCGCGCAAGCGCTTCATGGCGCGCAGCAAGGCGGTCAGCGGCCTTCGCGAGTTCATGGTGGCAAACGATTTCCTGGAGGTCGAGACGCCGATGTTGCACCCGCT
>JAQGNK010000102.1 GCA_028291905.1 Polaromonas sp. | reverse complement strand
TGGCCCGTGCTGACGGCACGCTGGCCGCCGATGTGCGTCCGCTGGTGCGCCTGAGCGTGACGGTGATCGCCGAGCAGAAGGGCCGGCGAGAAGTCGGCTCGGGCGGCGGCGGCGGCCGCTTCGGCCTGGCTTATTTCGACGATGCGCAGATCGGCCAGTATGTCGATGCCGCTGTCAATGCCGCGCTGACCAACCTGGATGCGCGGCCCGCGCCGGCCGGCCAGATGACAGTGGTGCTCGGGTCGGGCTGGCCCGGCATCCTGCTGCACGAAGCCATCGGCCACGGCCTGGAAGGCGACTTCAACCGAAAGGGCTCCAGCGCCTTCGCGGGCCGCATCGGCGAGCGCGTGGCGGCCAAGGGCGTCACGGTGCTGGACGACGGCACGATTGCCGACCGGCGCGGCTCGCTCAACGTCGATGACGAGGGCAATGCCAGCCAGCGCAATGTGCTGATCGAGGACGGCATTCTGAAGGGCTACATCCAGGACTCGATGAATGCGCGGCTGATGAAGGTCAAGCCCACCGGCAACGGCCGGCGCGAAAGCTACGCCCATGTGCCGATGCCGCGCATGACCAACACCTACATGCTGGGCGGCGACCGCCAGCCCGAGGAGATCATTGCCAGCATCAAGAAGGGCCTGTACGCCAGCAACTTCGCCGGCGGCCAGGTTGACATCACCTCCGGCAAGTTCGTCTTCTCGGCCAGCGAAGCCTTCTGGGTCGAAAACGGCAAGATTCTTTACCCAGTCAAGGGCGCGACCATCGTCGGCAACGGCCCCGACGCGCTGACCCGCGTCACCATGATCGGCAACGACATGCAGCTCGACAGCGGCGTCGGCACCTGCGGCAAGGAAGGCCAGAGCGTGCCGGTCGGCGTCGGCCAGCCGACGCTGCGGATCGATGGGCTGACCGTGGGCGGCACGGCGTGATGCAAAGGCAGGCTGCTTGTCCTGGGGTTTTTGGGCCTGCTGCCTGCCGCAGCATTGATTTTTTGAGCTGTGCTACATTCCAGCAGATGAATTCCGCAACGTTTTCTTTTGCTTATTTTTGGATCTCAAGCGCCTCCGGCGGTAGAGAGACTTTCGCGTAAGCACCAGAAAACGCAGCGAATCTCCAAAAACCGCCGGGCCACCCGGCGGTTTTTTTTTGCCCGTGCCGATTTGATAGTCCCGTGAACAGCCCGAATCCGCTTTGAAATCTTAAAAAGGAAGCCCGTGATGAATCCCAAAGCCACTTCTGCCAGCGACAACTGGTATGCGAGCGTCGATAAAACCAGCCAGACCGACGACGAACGCATCAAGGACATTACCGTGCTACCCCCTCCAGAACATCTCATCCGCTTCTTCCCGATCAAAGGCACGGCGGTCGAGTCGCTGATCACGCAGACCCGCCAGCGCATTCACAACATCATGGCCGGCACCGACGACCGGCTGCTGGTGGTCATCGGCCCGTGCTCGATCCACGACCCGATGGCCGCGCTCGACTACGCCCGCCGCCTGGCCGAGCAGCGCAAAAAATACGCCGACACGCTGGAGATCGTGATGCGGGTGTACTTTGAAAAGCCGCGCACCACGGTGGGCTGGAAAGGGCTGATCAACGACCCCTACCTCGACGAGAGCTTTCGCATCGACGAAGGCCTGCGCATCGCCCGCCAGCTCTTGATCGACATCAACCGGATGGACCTGCCGGCCGGCAGCGAATTCCTCGACGTGATCTCGCCGAATTACATCGGCGACCTGATCGCCTGGGGCGCGATTGGCGCCCGCACCACCGAAAGCCAGGTGCATCGCGAGCTGGCGTCGGGCCTGTCGGCGCCGATTGGCTTCAAGAACGGCACCGACGGCAACATCCGCATCGCCACCGATGCGATCCAGGCGGCGGCGCGGGGCCATCACTTCCTGTCGGTGCACAAGAACGGGCAGGTCGCCATCGTGCAGACCAACGGCAACAAGGACTGCCACGTCATTTTGCGTGGCGGCAAGGCGCCCAACTACGACGCCGCCAGCGTGGGGGTGGCCTGCAGTGAGCTTGCCGCCGCCGGGCTGCCCGCCACCCTGATGGTCGATTGCAGCCATGCCAACAGTTCCAAGCAGCATCAAAAGCAGCTGGACGTGGCGAAAGACATCGCCGTGCAGGTGGCGGGCGGCTCGCGCAATGTGTTCGGCCTGATGGTGGAGAGCCACCTGACGGCGGGCGCGCAAAAGTTCACGGCCGGCAAGGACGACGCCAGCAAGCTCGAATACGGCCGCAGCATCACCGATGCCTGCCTGGGCTGGAATGATTCGCTCGATCTGCTGGCGTCGCTGTCGGCGGCGGTTCAGGCGCGTCGGGCAAAATAAAGGCCGCCGGCCGCAGCTTCGCCATTCCAGGGGATTGATGCCCGCCGATGGCCGGAGAATTGCAGAAGACATGAAAGGCGGCAGGATGCCGCCTTCTTTTTTCCAAGGAGAAGATTATGCGCAGCGAAGTCAGCGTGAGTTTTAAAGACCAGCTTCCAGTGCAGATCGACCTGACCCAGGCCGAGCCGATGCCGGCCGAGGCAGCGCGCCGCTGGCTCGACGGGCAGTTCGCCCAGATGGGCTGCGAACCGCTGCGGCCCACCGGCAAGCTGCTGACCGCCGACAAGGTGCTGGTGGTGGCCGAAGCCGCCGGCCCGGTGAAATTTGCCGATACCGCATGGGCGCAGGCCTTTGCCCGCGCCGCCAGCGCGGCGCTGGGCAAGCCGGCGGTGGCGATTGATGTCTCGGCCATGAGCATCAGTTATTGAGTTCCTGCCAAGATGCGACGACCGTCTGCAAGGCCAGGTTTTCAGGGCATCGCGCCTGTCTGGACTTGCTGGTTTTTCCTACGGCCCGAGTGCCAGCGGCAAGGCGAAGCTTGAGTTTTTAAAATTTCTGATCCAGGCATCATGAAGAACCGCCAAGCCGATTCATTCTCAGGCGCCCCCGCCGCTTTCGGCACTGGCTTGCGTCTGGGCGCCAAGGAAACACGCCTGTCTCCAGCGCAGCAGCGCCTGGCCAAGCTGCTGGCCCGCATCGACAAGCTCAAAAGCCAGATTGCGGACCTCCAGGCGCTGGGCGACACCTACCGACCGCTCTACGACAGCACGCTGGAGCCGCTGCGGGCACGGCACCAGGCCCTGGCCCGCCGGATGGCGCTGTGGCTGGACGAGCGGCTGGACCGCAAGGGCTTGAGCCCGACACAGAAGCGGGCCACCACCGAAATTCTGTGCAGCCTGTGCGAAATGCTGGCCAGCGAGGGCGACGAGGCCATGGCCGCGCTGCATGACAAGCACAGTGCGCAAAGCCTGCGCCAGAAAGAGGAGCAGGGCGCAGACGACCTGCGGGCCATCATGGAAAGCATGCTGGGCCAGCCGCTCGACCTGCGCGCGCAGGACGAATCGCTCGATCCGCTGGAGGCGGTGCTCCGTGCCAGCCACGAGCAGCTGCACCAGGCGGCGCAGGCCGAGCAGGAAAAATACGAGGCGGCGCAGGCCAGGCGCCAAAAAAAGCCGACTGCCGCCCAGCGCAAGGCCGAGCAGCAGCAGGAAGACGCCGACACGGTGCTGCGCCAGGTGTACCGTCAGCTGGCCAGCGCGCTGCACCCCGACCGCGAGCGCGACCCCATCGAGCAGCGGCGCAAGACCGCCCTGATGAGCGAAGCCAATGCCGCCTACGGCCGGCAGGATCTGGTCGCGCTGCTGCACCTGCAGCTGCGCATTGCCCAGTCCGACACGCAAGACCTGCTGCAGCAGCCCGAGGAGCGCATCGCTGCCATGAGCGTGCTGCTCAGGCAGCAGGCCGGCGAGCTGGAGCAGGAGCTGTTTGCACGGCAGGAACAGCTGGAGCGCGAGCTGGGCCTGGAGTACACGCAGAAGTTGACGGCCAGCACGCTGGACCATGAACTGGCGCTGCAACAGGAAGACCTGGAGGCCGATCTGCAGGCCATGGAAGCCGACCTGACGCTGGTGCAGCAGGACGATGCGGGCTTCAAGCGCTGGCTGAAGGAGCAGGCCCGGCTGTCGAGGCAGCCGGATTATTTTTGACGGGATGGTGCGCAATCACTCTGGCGTTCAATCATGGCGTTGAAAACGCCCGACGGTCTTGCTACTGAATTCATAGCTGCTGGCGCAGACTGTGCATGCGCCAAAATCATGTTTGATGCTTGAAATCTGCTGGCTGGTCAAAGTACCTGTTTTCTGGCACGAATTAACAGTGTTTCAGGACTCTGGCGCAATTTTTATATACGCTGTCAGCTATTAAAAATATAGCAAATACGCGTTGTATTCATCAAGTGGTATCAGGGATGCAGCACCGCCAGCAGCCGGGCATGAATGCCCCCAAAGCCGCCGTTGCTCATGCATAGCAGATGGTCGCCCGGCCGCGCCTCCGCCTTGACCTGCGCCAGCAGCTGCTCGATGTTGTCGGCGACCTGCGCCTGTTGGCCCATTGGCGCCAGCGCCGCCCGGCAGTCCCAGTCCAGCCCGCCGGCATGGCAGAACGCCAGGTCGGCTTTTTCCAGGCTGCGCGGCAGCTGCGCAGTCATGGTGCCCAGCTTCATGGTGTTGCTGCGCGGCTCGAAGATCGCCAGGATGCGGTCGGCGTTTTTCCCCGCGCCATCGAGCTGGCGGCGCAGGCCATCAACCGTGGTCTGGATCGCCGTCGGATGGTGGGCGAAGTCGTCATATACGGTGATGTCGCCGCCACCCATGCCGCCACTGCCGTCAATGTCGAAATGCAGCACGCCGCGCACCTCCATGCGGCGCTTGACGTTCTGGAACGACGCCAGTGCCTCTGCCGCCAGGGCGGGCGCAACGCCCAGATGCTCGGCCGCCGCAATCGCCGCCAGCGCATTGAGCTGGTTATGCACGCCGCTGATGTCCCACTCCAGCCGCGCCACCGCCACGCCCGCCTTGAAGACCTTGAAATCGCCCGGCTCGCCCTCTGCCGTGAAGCCGCGGTGCTGCAGTGTGCCGCCAAACGGCACCTGTTCGCTCCAGCAGCCCTGCGCGAGCACCCGCCGCAGGCTGGGCTCGGTGGCGTTGACGACCACCCGGCCGCTGGCCGGTACGGTGCGGATCAGGTGGTGGAACTGCCGCTCGATGGCCGCCAGGTCGTCGAAGATGTCGGCATGGTCGAATTCCAGGTTGTTCAGGATCGCCGTGCGCGGCCGGTAGTGCACGAACTTGCTGCGCTTGTCGAAAAACGCGGTGTCGTATTCATCGGCCTCGATGACAAAGGCATTGCCCGTGCCCAGCCGCGCCGACACGCCGAAGTTCAGCGGCACGCCGCCGATCAAAAAGCCCGGCTGCAGCCTGGCGCATTCCAGAATCCAGGCCAGCATGGCGGTGGTCGTGGTTTTGCCATGGGTGCCGGCGACGGCCAGCACATGGCGCGGGCCGGTGGCGTGGTGCGTGGGGTGATGCAGCACATGGCCAGAGAGCCACTGCGGCCCGCTGGTGTAGGGCTGGCCGCTGTCCAGGATGGCTTCCATCAGCGGGTATTTGGCGCGGCCATCGGCCAGGCGCGCTCGCGACACCACGTTGCCCACCACGAAGACATCGGGCGCCAGCGCCATCTGGTCGGCGCCGTAGCCTTCGATCAGCTCGATGCCCAGGCCGCGCAGCTGATCGCTCATCGGCGGATAGACGCCGGTGT
>JAQGNK010000086.1 GCA_028291905.1 Polaromonas sp. | reverse complement strand
TTCTGGAAACCGAGGCCCCGGCGGTCTGCCCGCCGGGGCGCTCCGCCACTGCGGAGCCGCTGCAGCCCA
Source organism: Polaromonas sp. (assembly GCA_028291905.1). Classification (GTDB taxonomy): domain Bacteria; phylum Pseudomonadota; class Gammaproteobacteria; order Burkholderiales; family Burkholderiaceae_C; genus Polaromonas. Next base: position 6,582 of record JAQGNK010000086.1, on the reverse strand, counting down.
GCGTCTTGCCAAATGTCGAGGGCGATGTGCTGATCGGCGCCGACGGGCTGTGGAGCCGCGTGCGCCAGCTGATGCTGGGCGACAGGCCGCCGCGCGCCACCGGCCACCTGGCCTACCGCGCCATGGTGCGGCAGGCCAGCCTGCCCGAGGCGCTGCGCAGCCAGCAGGTCACCGCCTGGCTCGGCCCCCGGCTGCATGTGGTGCAGTACCCGGTGCGCGGTGGCGAGTGGCTCAATGTGGTGTTCATCGTGCAGGGAAAAATCGTCGATGACCTGCAGAACTGGGACCACGGCGCCAATGGGCTGGAACTGCAAGGTGCCCTTCAAGGCACGGCAGCCCCGCTGCGCGAACTGATCGAGGCGGTGACGCAAGGCGGCAGCCGCGCCAGCCCGGCCTGGCGCCTCTGGGCGCTGTGCGACCGCCCGCCCCTGAGCGGCGCGCACCAGCAGGCCAGGGGCCGGGTCGCCTTGCTGGGCGACGCGGCGCATCCGATGCGGCCGTATCTGGCGCAGGGCGCCGGCATGGCGATTGAAGACGCGGCCGAACTCGGCTCGGCGCTGGCGCAGGCGCTGGACCCGGCGCTCGATGTGCCGACGCTGCTGCAGCGCTACGCTCTGAACCGCTGGCAGCGCAATGCCAGGGTGCAGGCCCGCTCGGAGCGCAACGGCCGCATCTTTCACGCCGAGGGGCTGCTGCGCTGGGGCCGCGACCTGTCGATGCGGCTGCTGGGCGACAAGGTGCTGGATGTGCCCTGGCTTTACAGCGCTTGAGTCCAAAGCAATTGAATTGCTATTAAATAAGTAGCTGCTTGCGCAGGCGGATCATGCGCTGCAGCCACTTTTCTTATAAATTTTCTTGAATCCGGGCTACAAGTCGGTCCGCAGCTTCCAGATTTCGGGAAACAGCACTACGTCCAGCATCTTGCGCAGATAGCTCACGCCGCCGGTGCCGCCGGTGCCGCGCTTGAAGCCGATCACGCGCTCGACCGTGGTGACGTGGCGAAAGCGCCAGAGCCGGAAGGCGTCTTCCAGGTCGGTCAGCTCCTCGCCGAGCTGGTACAGGTCCCAGTGCTGCTTCGGGTCGCGGTAGGCGACCAGCCAGGCCTGCTCGACCGCATCGCTTTCGACATAGCCTTGGCGCCAGTCGCGCTCGGTGTGGCTGGCCGGCACTGCCAGTCCACGCCGGGCCAGCAGGCGCAAAGCCTCGTCGTACAGCGACGGCGCTTCGTAAGCCGCCACTACCTGCGCCAGCAGGTCGGGCCGGTGCGCATGGGGCTTGAGCATGGCGGCGTTCTTGTTGCCCAGCGCGAACTCGATGCAGCGGTACTGCGCGCTCTGAAAGCCGCTCGAATTGGCCAGGTAGGGCCGGATGGCGCTGTATTCGGGCGGCGTCTTGGTCGCCAGCACGTCCCAGGCGTGGACCAGCTGCTCCATGATCTTGCTGACCCGCGCCAGCTTCTTGAAGGCCGCGCCGAGTTCGTCGTCGGCCACGTTGGCGATGGCGGCGCGCAGCTCGTGCAGCATCAGCTTCATCCACAGCTCGCTGGTCTGGTGCTGGATGATGAACAGCATCTCGTCATGCGCGGGCGAGAGCGGCTTTTGCGCGCCGAGGATGTCGCCCAAGTGCAGGTAGTCGCCATAGCTCATCGACTTGCTGAAGTCGAGCTGGGCTTTTTCATCGCGCACGATGTCGGCAGGTTTGGAGTGGTTCACGGTTATGTTTTTTCTATGGTTTGGGCCGCCGCGCCGCCCCGCAGACCGCATGCGGTGGAGAGCGCAGCTGCGCGTTTTTCAAGCACCGGCCACGGAACTGGCTTTGCCAGGCCGTAGGCGGGATGGCCCCCTCGGGGAGCGTAGAGGCCATTCATGTCAAGTCACCGCGTTCTTCTGGTTGAACTGGGGTTGCCGCCATTCGCCGGTGGCCAGCACCTGCCGCAGATGCTCGACCGCATGCCAAACGTCTTCAAAGCCGATGTAGAGCGGCGTGAAGCCAAAGCGCAGGATGTCCAGGTGCTTGCCGGCGGCGCCATCGCCGGCGCGGAAGTCGCCGATCACGCCACGGGCGATGAGGGCCTGCACGATGGCGTAGGCGCCTTCGCTGCGGGTCAGGCAGACCTGCGAGCCGCGCTTGTCATGGGCGCGCGGCGTCGCCAGGCCCAGGTCGTGGCCGGCGCAGCGTTCCTCGACCAGCTGGATGAACAGGTCGGTCAAGGCCAGCGACTTGGCGCGCAGGGCCGCCATACCGCCCAGCGGCTGGGCCGCCAGCACCGTGTCCAGCCCGCAGTCGAGCGCGCTCAAGCTCAGGATCGGCTGGGTGCCGCACAGGTAGCGGGTGATGCCGGGGGCCGGCTGGTAATCAGGCGTGAAGGCGAACGGCGCGGCATGGCCCCACCAGCCCGACAGCGGCTGCCAGAAGCGGTCGGCATGTTTTGGATTGGCCCAGACGAAGGCCGGCGCGCCCGGCCCGCCGTTGAGGTATTTGTAGCCGCAGCCGACCGAGAAATCAGCCTGCGCGCTGTTCAGATCGACCGGCACCGCGCCGGCGCTGTGCGCCAGGTCCCAGACCGCCAGAATGCCGGCGGCATGCGCAGCAGCGGTGACGGCCTGCATGTCGTGCATGGCGCCGGTGCGGTAGTTGACGTGGGTCAGCATCAGCACCGCGACTTCCGGGGTCAGGGCGCTGGCGATGTCCTCGGGCTCGACCAGCACCAGGCGCAGGCCGCGCGCCTTGCACAGGCCTTCGGCGATGTAGAGGTCGGTCGGGAAGTTGCTGCGCTCGCTGACCAGCACCTTGCGCTCAGGCGCGTCCTGCGCCGCGATGTTGAGCGCGGCGCTCAGCACCTTGTACAGGTTGATCGAGGTGCTGTCGGTCGCCACCACCTCGCCGGGCCGGGCGCCGATCAATTGGGCAATCTTGTCGCCCAGGCGTTGCGGCAGGTCGAACCAGCCAGCGCTGTTCCAGGAGCGGATCAGGCCCTGCCCCCATTCCTGGGTCACCGCCTCGGCCACGCGGGCCGCGGCGGTCCTGGGCAGCACGCCCAGCGAGTTGCCGTCGAGATAGATCACGCCTTCGGGCAGGTTGAACTGCTCGCGCAGGCCGCGCAGGGGGTCTTGCGCGTCGAGGTCGCGGCAGGCTTGCAAGGTAGTGGTGTCGGTCATGGACGTGGTCATGGAAAGGATGTCTCCGGGGAGGAAAGTGGCTCAGGGAAGTTCGCGCAGGATGGCGCGCACGGGCGAAGCGTCGGCGCGCGTCAGCTTGAGCGGCAGGGCGATCAGCTCGTAGTCGCCTTCGGGCACGGCGTCGAGCACCAGGTTTTCCAGCACCCGCAGTCCGTGGGCCAGCAGCTGATGGTGGCTGGGCAAATCCTGGCTGTCGGACGGATCGACGCTGGGCGTGTCGATGCCGATGAGTGCTATGTTTTTGCTAGCTAGCAGCGCAAGCGTTTCATGCGCCACAGCGGTAAATGATGCCCAGGACTGGCTGGCGGCGTGGGCTGTGCGCAGCAGCACGCGGGCGGGCAGCTTGTCCAGGGCGTGGGCGATGTGCTCGGGCCGCACCAACGGGCCGCAGTCCAGGCAGTGAATCACCCGGCACGGGCCGAGGTAGGGCGCCAGGCCTACCGCGCCGATGGCCGCCTCGCCGGTGGCGTAGTGCATTGGCGCATCGGCATGCGCGCCGGTATGCGGCGACAGCGTGATGCGGTTGACATTGACCGGGCAGCCCGGTGAGAGCGAAAAATGCAGTTCCTGCGAATACGCCGTGTCGCCCGGAAAGACCTCGGCCTGCTCGTCGATGGGCGGGGAGATATCCCAGATGCGCAAGGGCCTGGCCGCCTTGGTCGCAGCTGAAAAATGGGGTGCGGTGTCAGTCATGATGCAAAGGTAGCACCGCTGAAAATCCTCTGGTGTCGGTTATTTCCAACAGCGCTCAAAATAGTTGAAGCTTGAAGTATCTGGGCCTGCTGCTGTGCGGCGGGCCAGCAGCACCGGGGCGACTGCTCGGGCAGAATCGACAGCTGGCGGGCGGCGGGCCGCTGCCTCTTATTGACAAATCCAACAGACAAAGGCTTTTTCCATGACTTCAAGCGACAAAGTGGCCCTGGTGACCGGCGCGGGCACCGGCATTGGCAAGGCGGTGGCGCTGGCGCTGCTGAAAGCCGGCTATCGGGTGGTGCTGGCCGGGCGACGCATCGAGCCGCTCAATGAAATCGCCACGCAGGCCGGCCTGGACCGCGCCCTGCCGGTGGCGACCGACGTCAGCCAGCCGGTGTCGGTCGATGCGCTGTTCGCGACCATCAAGAACACCTTCGGCCGGCTCGACGTGCTGTTCAACAACGCCGGCGTCAATTCGCCCAGGGCGATCTTTGAAGACCTGACCTTCGACCAGTGGCAGAACGTGGTCAACATCAACCTGACCGGCTCTTTTTTGTGCGCGCAGGGCGCCTTCAGGCTGATGAAGGACCAGCTGCCGCAGGGCGGACGCATCATCAACAACGGCTCGATCTCGGCCCATGCGCCCCGGCCCAATTCGGCGCCCTACACCGCGACCAAGCATGCCATCACCGGCCTGACCAAGACGATCTCGCTCGACGGGCGCAAATACAACCTCGCCTGCGGCCAGATCGACATCGGCAATGCGCTGACCGAGCTGTCGGCCCGCATGGCGACCGGCGTGCCGCAGGCCAATGGCGAGATCGCCATCGAGCCGATGATGGATGCGAAAGAGGTGGCCGATGCGGTGGTCCACATGGCGAGCCTGCCGCTCTCGACCAACATCCAGTTCATGACCATCATGGCGACCAAGATGCCTTTCGTCGGGCGCGGCTGAAGGGCAGGCAAATGCCTGGCCGGCCCCGAGCGGCAAGGGCACGCCGCAGGCCGGTTGGCGCTTTGCTTCAGGGCGCCGGCCGGGTGCCGCTGACCAGCAGCAGCTCATTGGGGCCAATCCAGCCGTCGGGCGACTCAAACGCCTGCAGCTTGGCTTGCATGTCCTGCCACGCGGCCTCCTGCGCTGCCAGTTCAAGGCTGTCGAGAATCTGCAGGATCGGCGAGGCCGACGTGCGGACAAAGTCCAGGTAGTCCGCCGCCGAGGGCAGCCTGAACGGCGCCGCGATCCGGCTGGCCGCCACGCCTGCAAATCCCGCCTGGCCGAACAGCGCTTCCAAAAGTCCGGGCTTGCCCAGGCTCAGCAGGCTGCCGGGCTGGAACGGGTCGCGGGGCGGCAGGCCGGCATGCCTGAGCGCCGTCGAGATCAGAATGCCGATGCACGGGTTGGCCGCCGGCTCCGAGAACACCAGCACGCTGGCATGGCCGCCCGGCTTGAGCGCGTGCCGGGCCTGCCGCAGCGCCTGCAGGGGCGCGGGGCAGAACATCAGGCCCAGCCGGCAGGCCGCCGCGTCGAACTGCCCGTCTTCCAGGTCCAGTGCCTCGGCATCGGCAACATGGGTCTTGACGTTCAGGAGTCCGGCCCGGCGCGCATTGTCGGCGGCAAACTCCAGGATTGATGCGGAAATGTCAGTGGCCAGCACCTGGCCCGCCGGCCCCACGCGCCGGGCGATGTCCAGCGTCTGGTCGCCCGCGCCGGCGGCGATGTCGAGCACCCGCATGCCGGGGGCAACATGGGCCGCGTCCAGCATGGCCTGCGTTGCCTCTGCCAGCCACGCATGGATATTGCCGGTCTGGCGGTTCCATCCGCCGGCCGACTTGTCCCAGGCCAGCCGGGTGGCCGCCTTGAACTGTTCAGGACTTGCTGGGGTCATGGGCGCTCCGTGCGAATAATCAGCTTGAGAGTCTGAACCCAGGCCAGCCGCGATGCAAGCGCTGCCGGCCTGCGGGCTGGCGACCCGTGGCGCAGTGCGCCATCATGGCAACCAGCATTTCCTTTATCGGTCGCGGTTGGCATACGCAACCGTCAGCCGGGCAGGGCCAGCGCGGCGCGCTCTGCGTCGCTGAACAGCCGGGAGCGGGTGATGAAACACACGCCTTCCGGCCCTTCCAGCGAAAAGGTGCTGCCGCTGCCGGGCGTCACGTCGATGATCAGCTGGCTGTTTTGCCAGTATGCGTAGTGCGACTGGCTGATGTAGAACGGGCAGCCGCAGATCTCGCCCAGCAGCAGGTCATAGCGGCCCACCGTCAGCTCGCCGACCAGGTAGCACATGGGCGAGCTGCCGTCGCAGCAGCCCGCCGACTGAAAGAACATGAGTTCCGCGCCGTGCTGCGCCTTCAGGCGCTCGATCAGCGCCAGCGCCGCCTCGGTTGCCACCACCTGCTTGACCATGGCAATTCCTTGTGATGCGGCCTCTGCCTTGCAGAGGCGCACAGGGTGATTGGATGTTTCTGAATGTTGCTATCGGATTCATAGCTGCTTGCGCAGGCACTGCCTGCGCAAGCGGCCTGAAGCCGTAGTGCTTTAAAAGAAGCCCAGCGCCTTGGGGCTGTAGCTGACCAGCAGGTTCTTGGTTTGCTGGTAGTGGTCGAGCATGACCTTGTGGGTTTCGCGGCCGATACCCGATTCCTTGTAGCCGCCGAAGGTGGCATGCGCCGGGTAGGCGTGGTAGCAGTTGGTCCAGACGCGGCCGGCCTG
>JAQGNK010000062.1 GCA_028291905.1 Polaromonas sp. | reverse complement strand
ATCTGGAATGCGTTCATGGGTGGTCTTCATGCCAAGCGTGATGCCGCCCAGCTCCAGGTTCTGGTACACGGTGAGCTGGCCGAACAGGTTGCGTCCCTGCGGCACGAAGGCAATGCCCTTGGCCAGCAGCGCCTTCTGGGTCGCGCCGGCGATGTCCTCGCCATTGAGCAGGATGCGGCCCTGGCGGGGTTTGAGCAGGCCGAACAGGGTTTTGAGCACGGTCGATTTGCCAGCGCCGTTGGGGCCGAGCAGCAAGGTGATCGAGCCCTTGCGCACCTTGAACGACAGGTTGTTCAGGATCATGAAGTCCTTGTAGCCGGCCACCACGTTGTCGAATTCAATGCAGATGTCGTCAGCAGCCATGTCAATTCCCCAGGTAGGCGTCGAGCACCTGTTTGTTCGCGCGAATCTCGGCCGGCGTGCCGATGGCCATCACCCGGCCCTCGACCATCACCATGATGCGGTGGCACAAATCCATCACGAAGTCCATGTTGTGCTCGATCACCACGAACGAGCTTTTGCGGCCGAACTTCGGGTTCTGGTTCAGCTCTTTGAGCAGGCTGGAGATGCCGCCCACCAGGCTCGGGTTGACGCCGGCGCACGGCTCGTCGAGCAGCACCAGATCGGGCTCGGCCATGAAGGCCATGGCGATATCGACCAGCTTTTGCTGGCCGTAGCTCAGGGTGCCGGCCAGCGAGTCGGCCACATGGCGGATGCGGAACTGGTCGATCAGCGCATCGGCCTTGGCGCCCAGGCCGGAGTCGCCGGGGGCGAACATGCGGCTGAGCATCGTGCCCTTGTGCTCCTGCGCGGCGACGATCAGGTTGTCGCGCACCGTCATCTTGCCGAACACCTGCAGCGTCTGGAAGGTGCGGCCCACGCCCCGGCGGCTGAGTTCGAGCGGCGACAGGCCGGTGATGTTGCGGCCCTTCAATTCAATCGAGCCTTCGTTGGGCGTGATCTGGCCGAGCACGCTGTTGAACATGGTGGTCTTGCCCGAGCCGTTCGGGCCGATGACGCCGAAGATCTCGCCCGGCATGACCTCGAACGACACCCCGCCGACGGCCTGGATGGCGCCGTAGGCCTTCTTGAGGTTGGTGACTTTCAGCAGGGCATTGCTCATGACGTGGCTCCAATCCGGGCGGCTGCCGCCGTGCGCGCGACTGAGGCGGCGCGGGCGGCCCGCTTGGCCTTGAGGCGGTCGGGAATGCTCAGCAGGCCGTCGGGCAGCCAGATCATGAGAATCACCACGGCGGCGCCGAACAGCGGCAGATACCAGTTGGACACAAAGGGCACGTCGCGCAGCCATTCCGGCAGCACCACGCCCACCGCCGCGCCGACGACCGGACCGAGGAAGTAGCCGGCCCCGCCCACCACCACCATCAGGTACATCATGATGGAGGCGCCGACGGCGAACGGCGCCGGTTCGATGAACTGCACCAGGCTGGCAAACAGCGCGCCGGCCACGCCGGCATAGGCCGCGCCGATGGCAAAGCTCAGCAGCGTGTAGTTGCGGATGTCCACCCCCAGGCTTTCGGCCCGGATCGGGTTGTCGCGCAGCGCCTTGAAAGCCTTGCCCCAGGGCGAGCGCAGCAGGCCCCACAGCAGGGCGGCCATCACCAGCGCGACCGCCAGCACGAAGTAGTAGTAGGGCCGGTTGCCTTCGAGCGAATAGCCCAGCAGCGCAGGCCGGGCGATGTTGTTGATGCCGAAGGTGCCGCCGGTGAGCCACTCTTCATTGCGCATGACCAGCCAGATGGCGGTGTTGAAGCCCAGCGTGGCGAAGGCCAGGTAGATGGCCTGCACCCGCAGCGCCGGAAAGCCCAGGACCAGGCCGACGGCGAAGCACAGCAGCGCGGCGGCCGGCAGGCCCAGCCAGAAACTGATGCCCGCCTTCATCATGATGGCAACGGTGTAGGCGCCGATGCCGAAGAAGGCCGCCTGGCCGAGCGACTTCTGACCAGCGTAACCGATGGTCAGGTTCAGCCCCATGGTGGCGATGATGAAGACCAGCCAGTAGGTCAGCAGGTAAACGCCGTAGTTCTTCAGGTACTGCGGCAGCACCAGCATCAACAGCGCGCCAAGGGCCGTCAGCGCCAGGGCGGTCTTGTGGTTCAGGAGGTTCATCAGACTTTGCGCTCTTCTTTCTTGCCCAGCAGGCCTTGCGGCTTGAACAAAATCACGACCATGAAAATCACCAGCGCCACCGCGTCCTTGTAGGCCGGCGAGATGTAGGCGGCAGCCAGGTTCTCGCAGACGCCGACAATCAGCCCGCCGAGCAGCGCGCCGCGCGAGTTGTTGAAGCCGCCGATGATGGCGGCAAAGAAAGCCTTGTTGCCCAGGCCCTCGCCCATGTCGAACTTGGCAAGGTAGGTCGGCGTGACCAACAGCGCGGCAGCCACCGCCAGCACCGCATTGATGGCGAAGGTGTAGAAGATCATGCGCGGCACGTTGATGCCGAGCACCGAGGCGCTCTCGGTGTTCTGGGCCACCGCCTGCATGGCGCGGCCGGTGACCGTCTTGGCCAGAAAAGCCTGCGTGCCCATCACGATGACCATCGCCAGCGCGAAGGTGCCGATGTCCTGCAGCGTCACGGTGACGCCGGCGATGTTGAACAGCTTGTCGGCGAACAGGCTGGGGAACGGATGGGCTTCGGCGCTGTAGCCGGCGCGCACGCTGTTGCGCATGGCAATCGACAGGCCGATGGTGGCCACGACGATCGGCATCATGCCGTACTTGAACAGCGGATCGACCACGCCGCGCTTGAACACCCAGCCCAGCAGCATGACGGCCAGCACGATGGTCAGCACGAAGCTCACCAGCATCGGCGCGCCCAGCGCCATGAAGCCGAGCATCATGAAAGCCGGCAGCATGACGAATTCGCCCTGCGCGAAATTGATCGTGCCCGAGGCCTGCCACAGCAGCGTGAAGCCCAGGGCCGCCAGCGCGTAGATGGCGCCGGTGGCCAGGCCCGAGAAAAAGAGTTGGAGGAAGTCTGTCATGGGAAAAATATCCGATAGAAATATCCGTTGGGCAAGCGTTTTTGCGCTGCGAGAAGGCACGGGCCGCCGCGAAGCGGGTCGCTGGCCCGCACAGGCCAGCATGGTTTTCTCTTATTTCTTGGCAGTGCTGTCAGTCACCGCAGCCAGCGGCTTGACCGCATCGCGCGTCGCCGCGCCGAGCGGCGGCACCATGTCGATGACGACCTGCTTGCCGTTCTTTACTTCGACCATGAAGCTCATGCGGTCCAGGTCGCCCTTGCCATCAAATTCGGTGTACATCAGCGCGCCCGGATATTTGTCCAGGTTCACCTTCAGGCCCTTCATGGCCTGAGCCACCGCCTTGCGGTCGAGCTTGCCGGCTTTTTCGATCGCGGCCTTGAGGATGTACACACCCGAGTAGCCCTTCATGCCGTTGTGGTCCGACACGTATTTGTATTCCTTCTCGAACTTGGCTTTGAAGGCGCGAATGGCGGGCACCGGCGCATCGACCGTCAGGCCGACATGGGCAATCGCGCCATTGGCCGCGTCGCCCGCCAGCTCGATGACTTTCTGGCCGGTCAGCGTGGTTTCGCCAAGGATCGGCTTGGTCCAGCCCTGCTTGCGCAGCTCGCGCAGCAGGCGGGCCGACTCTTCCTCATTGGAGTAGGCGAACACGGCGTCGGCGTCGCTCTGCTTGGCTTTCAGCACGGCGGCAGAGAAGTCCACCTGCCCGCTGTCGGTGGAAATCTCGGCCAGGATCTTGGTGGAGGATTTGGCCAGCGCTTTTTTGAGCGAATCGAGCCCGCCCTTGCCGAAGTCGTTGTTCACATAAATGATGGCAATGCTTTTCAGCTTGGCCTGGTCGGTGATGTAGCGCGCCACCTTGGGCATGGCGGTGGCCTGGGTGAAGCTGGTACGAAACACATACGGGTTGCCCTGCTCGGTGATGGCTGCGGCCTCGCCGCCGGTGAAGTTGGGCACCTCGGCGCGGCGCGACTCGGCCATGCTGACCATGATAGAGCCGGAGAACACCGGGCCGAAGATGGCGAACACGTCGTTGTCGATGGCTTTTTGCGTCAGCCCCTTGGCTACGCCGGGATTGCTCTGGGTGTCGCTGGTGGTGGTCTTTATCTTTTTGCCCAGAATGCCGCCGGCGCCATTGATTTCATTGACCGCCAGCTCCACGCCATTCTTGAAGTTGGTGCCCGCCGTGGCACCGCCGCCCGACAGCTCGACAATATTGGCAATGTTGATCACATCTTGTGCAAATGCGGCTGTGGCGCTAGCCGCTATTGCGCAGGCAGCTATCAATTTAAGAGCGTATCGTTTTTTCATTATTGTCTCCTCGGGTGGTTAAAAAAAGGTCGATGTCGCGCTGCAGTTCAGCCGGGTAAATCGCCCGGCGGACAAAATCCGCATCGCGCCGGACGGCAAGCGCGGCGTCTGGCAGGCCGAAAAAATCAAGGTAAAGGTGCATCTGCTGGATCAGCATCTCGAACCCTGGATGCGCCACCAGGCCGCGTGCGCGCGCTGCACGCACCACGGGCGTAGGCTGGTTCTTCATCAGGATGTCGACCAGCGCGGCATGCGGCGCCATGCGCGACACGTCGCAGGGCATGGGATCGGCGGCCTGCAGCCCGAGCGGCGAGGCATTCAGCACCAGATCGAATCCGGTCGGGTCGGCGCTGGCCACTGCGACGACCCTCGCGGCGCTTGAGGCGCCCAGGCGCTGGGCCAGCGCCCGGGCCTTGCCGGGCGTCGGGTCGAACAGCGCGACTTGGGCGGCAGCACCTTTTGAAGCGGTTGATGCCGGGCTGACGAGGGAAGCGGCAATCGCCGCCGCGCCGCCGCCGGCGCCCAGGATCAGCACCCGTTTGCCGGTGTAGGAGATATTGAAGGCGTTCAGCGAACTGACCAGGCCTTCGCCATCGAACAAAGCGCCCGCCAGGCGGCCTTGCGCATCGCAGCGCACTGCATTGACAGCCCCGGCCAACCGGCCCAGCGCGGAGCAGTCACCCAGCAGATCCATCACCAGCGACTTGTGCGGAATGGTCAGCAGCAGCCCCTTGATGTTGCGGGCCGAAAAAATCGCCCGCATGAAATCCCGCACGCTGGCGGCCGGCACCTGGACAGGCACCATCACCGCATCCATGCCCAGCGCCCGGAAAACCAGGTTGAACACCTCGGGCGCGCGCACCTGCTCTACCGGATCACCCAGGATCAGGTAAACATCGGTGGCGCCATTGATGGAGGGGAACATCGCGAGAAAGCCTTTAAATGTTCGATAGGTGTTACAAACTTTGAACTGGCTTGCACTTTAGTAGCTGAAAGGCTCATGGAAAAGCATAGATTTTTTGTTACGGGCGATAAACGCACGTCATCGATCGATCAGCGAACGAAAATAGGGTTTCACCTGAGTTTTTGGCTGGCGTTCAGCCCCACCATCGGCAAGGTCATGACCGCTTCTTCACCCCCCGCATCCCCTGCCCTGTTCGCGCCCACAGCCTCCATGCTCGACAAGCGCGACTGGATCGCCGGCCTTGAAAAAGGCCTGTCCATCATCGAGAGCTTCGACGACGCCAACCCGCGCCTGACCGCCAGCCAGGCCGGCGCGCGTTGCGGCCTGACGCGTACTGCGGCGCGGCGCTACCTGCTGACGCTGGCGCACCTGGGCTATGTCGCCAGCGACGGCAAGCTGTTCTGGCTGACGCCGCGCGTGCTGCGGCTGGGCCAGTCCTACCTCGAATCTGCGCGATTGCCGCGCATCGTGCAGCCCTTCCTGCAGCGGGTCACTGCAGGCACGCAGGAAAGCGCCTATGTCAGCGTGATGGATGGCGACGAGATCGTGTACATCGCCCGCAACGGCAGCAGCCGCATCATGAACACCGGCTACGTGCTCGGCTCGCGGGTGCAGGCGCAGGTCACCGCCGCCGGCCTGCTGATGCTGGCCCTGCGTGGGCCGGCCTGGCTGGAAAGCTGGCTCGCCGGCCATGAGCTGCGAACCTACACCTCCTACACCATCGCCAGCAAGGAGCGGCTGCGCATCGAGCTGGCGCGGGTGCGTACGCAAGGCTGGGCGATTTCAGAGCAGCAGCTCGAACTGAACTACCGGGGCATCGCGGTGCCGCTGCGCGACCGGCACGGCGAGCTGCTGGGCGCGCTGAGCGTCACCATGCCGATGGGTCACGAATCAACCGAGGATGCGCTGGCCCGCGTGCTGTCGGTGCTGAGCGAAACCGCGCAGGCGATGCGGCACCTGATCTGACGGCGGGCGCAACACGCAGAATGCTTCAATATTGATAGCTGACAGCGCAGTATTTGTATGCGCCAGAGGCGTTTTCATTCATATTTTCAAGCTATGGCAAAGTATTCGGGCCGCGCAGCCCTGGGGGATTGCCGCCCAGGCTGCTAGCCCAGACCGGTCTTCAGGCGCAGGGCCAGGCTGTCGAGTTCGGCCACGGCCAGCGCGGTCATCTGCGCCGACCAGTCGTCCTGCGCCAGCCGTTGCGAGCGCAGGATGACCAGCTGGCTCTTGATGCGCGAGGCCTGCAGCGGCCGGAAGGCCACCGCGCCAAACGGCAGCGTGGCCGCACTCGCCGGCACAATCGCCACGCCCAGGCCGCAGGCCACCAGCGCCAGCACATTCACGAACTGCCCGGCCTCATGGCGGATGTCGGGCGCAAAGCCGCTTTCCTGGCACAGCGCGGCCGTCCGGTCGAAGTAGTCAACCTCGCGGTAGCGGGAAAAACCCACGAAATGCTCGTGCGCGGCCCGCCTCAGCGCCAGCGGCTCGCTGCCGAAGGCCAGCGGGTGGCCCAGCGGCACCGCCAGGCAATAAGGATCGTCAATCGCGGACACCGCCACGGACGGCGTGCTGTCGCCGTCTGGGCGCCCCAGGCCCAGGTCGATCTCGTCGTTGCGCAGGGCCTGCAGCTGGCGCGAGGTGATCATCTCGCGAGCCTCGATGTGGGCCGCCAGCCCCGCCTCACGCACCCGCCTGAGCAGGCCGGGCAGCACCGAATGGGTGGCGGTGGGCACCAGGCCCAGCCGCAGCGTGGCCCGCTGGCCGGACTGCTTTTCGCGTGCCCGCACCGCCGCCTGCTGGGCCCGCGCCAGGATCGCCCTGGCATCGACCAGGAACGATTCGCCGGCGGGCGTCAGCCGCACGCCGCGCGGCAGCCGTACGAACAGCGCGGCTCCCACCTCCTCTTCCAGCTGCCTGATCTGCGCCGACAGCGCCGGCTGCGCAATGAACAGCTTTTCAGCGGCGCGGCTGACGCTGCCCAGCTCTGCCACGCTGACGAAATACCTCAAATGCCGAAGTTCCACAACGTGCCTTTCTGCTGCCGGTTGCCATAACTTATAAGTATGCTTCAAATACAAAATCGGTCTTTGACCTATGACTCCGCCAAGAAGACACTTCGCTGCATCGCCAAACCCATCCCATTCCGGCCCTTTTCTGGAGACGCCATGCAATCCCTTCGCAAACTCAAACCCGGCCACGGCCTTGACCTGCAGGACATCGCGCCCCCCCCGGCACCGGCTGCCGGTGAAGTGCTGCTCAAGGTCAAGTCGGCCGGCGTTTGCGGCACCGACCTGCACATCGACGAATGGACCGCCAGCTACCACTTCCTGGCCCCCGCCCTGCCAGTGACCGTCGGCCATGAGTTCAGCGGCGTCATCGAGCTGCTAGGCAGCGGCGTGTCCGGCCTGGCGGCGGGCCAGTTGGTGGCGGTGCGGCCGTCGGTGGTCTGCGGCCGCTGCGCCGCCTGCCTGGCCGGCCAGCCCGACGCCTGCACCAGCCGGCGCGGCATCGGCGTAATGCGGGACGGCGGCTTTGCGCCCTACGCCCTGGTGCCGGCGCGCAACTGCGTTGTCATACCGGCCGGCATCGATGCCGAGGTGGCCGCCATGGCCGAGCCGCTGACCGTCAGCCACGAGGCGGTGCGCACCGGCGGCGTGAAGCCCGGCGACCGGGTACTGGTGCTGGGGCCGGGCAACATCGGCCAGGGCATCGCGATTTTTGCGCGGGCCGCCGGCGCCCGGCAGGTGGTGGTGGCCGGCCATGGCGACGCGGCGCGTTTCGAGGTGCTGCGCAAGATGGGCTTTGACGACCTGATCGACTTCGCCGCCACCGGCATGGACGCCGGCCTGGCGCCCTGGCTGAAGGACAGCAAGTTCGACGTGGTGATCGAAGCCACCGGCGCCGGCGCGGTCATCAAGCCCGCCATGGCGGCGCTGAAAATCCACGGCGTGCTGGTCATCACCGGCATCCACGCCGCACCGGTGCCCATCGACCTGACGGCCCTGGTGCGCCAGCACCAGCAGCTGCGCGGCTCCTACCGCGCGCCCGAAAGCGCCTGGCCCGAGGTGGTGGACTTCATGCGCGGCCACCAGGAAACCCTGCGCCACATGATCACCCACCGCGTGCCGCTCTCTGCCGCCTATGAAGGCTTTGCGCTGGCCCGCAGCAAGGTCGCCACCAAGGTCATGGTGCAGCCAGAACTCGAAGCCGCGCCATGAGCCGGCGCCAGCCCGGGGCTTTCCTGGCCCTGTGGAACAGCATCAGCCAGCCGGCGCTGCAGCCGGAATATGAAACCTGGCACACCTTCGAGCATGTGCCCGAACGCGTCGGCCTGCCGGGTTTCATCGAGGCGCGGCGCTACCGCTCGCTGGAGGGTTCGCAGACGCCGCCCGGCTACTTCACCTGCTACTGGCTGGACACAGTGGACGCGCTGAACAGCCCGCAGTACGCCGAGGTCTTCGCCAGCCCCACGCCGTGGTCAGCCCGCATGCGGACCGAACTGCGCGACTTCTTCCGGCTGCCCTGCACGCTGGGGGGAACTTATGGCCAGTCCACGGCAAGCCGGCTCGCCACGCTGCACCTGCGCGGCGATTCCCAGGCGTTTGCCGCCGTGGTTTCATGTGAACTGGCGCAACGGGTTGAGGCCGGCCTGCTGGTCTGTGCCCAGTGGGGAAGCGCTGTGCAGACGCAGGCCATTCCCATCGACAACCGGGCAGACGTGCCGGGAAGGGGTGAGAGCGAAGGCGAAGGCGAATTTGTCGTGATGCTTCAAGGCCTCGGCAGCGAACAGTTGCGCGAGCAGGCGCGCCAACTGCTGCACGCCTTGCAGCCGGCAGCGACAGCGACTTCGCCCCCGGCGTTTTTCGAGCTGCTGAGCCAGGTCCGCCAGGACGAGCTGGCCCATCCCGCCATGTCAAGCCACGGCCTGCCGCAGCGCCAGGCGCCGCGAGCCGATCTTTTTCAACAATTCAAAACCGGAGACAAACCATGAAAACATCGTTGCCTATCCACTTCTTTTCTTCCGGCAGACGCGCACTGCTCGCCCGCAGCGCGCTGGCGGCCCTGAGCCTGTCGGCGCCGCTGCTGGCCGGTGCGCAGGCCGGCTGGCCGAGCAAGCCGATCCGCTTGGTCGTGGGCTACCCGGCCGGCTCGTCGCCCGACATCCAGGCGCGCCTGCTGGCCGAGCCGCTGGCCAAGGCGCTGGGCCAGTCGGTCGTGGTGGACAACAAGCCCGGCGCCAGCGGCAACATCGG
>JAQGNK010000574.1 GCA_028291905.1 Polaromonas sp. | reverse complement strand
CGCCGCGCCCGCCGGCAAGCCGCCGCATCAGTTCAAGCTCGACGCGTGGGATGCGCAGGAACTCAAGCGCATGCTCAAGCTGAAGGCGCCGCTGATGGAGGTCATGCAGTGGCCGCCGGCGCGCATCGAGGCGCTGATGCTGCAATTCCAGCAGTCGCACGACAACTGGGAAACTGACTACAGCAAGCTCCTGATCTTCGTCTGCGGCAATTTGGATGAGATGTACCGCGAGACCGCCAGCCGGGTCGAGGACTGCGACACCGACGCCGACATTTTTCACCAGCTGACCCGCAAGCTCTCACTCATCGACGTGAAAAAAGCCCTGGCCAAGCGCTTTCGGCCCGAGCAGATCGCCCGCCTGGGCAACCAGCACCTGATCTATCCGTCGTTCAGCCGCGCCACCTACGAGCGGCTGATCGCCCAGCTGGCCGGGCGCTACGTGGCCGACATTGCCCGCAACGCCGGCGTGCGGCTGGACATCGGCCAGGAGGTGCTGGACGAGATCTACCGCAACGCGGTGTTTCCGGCGCAGGGGACGCGGCCGCTGTTTTCATCGGTGCATGCCATCCTGAGCGCCAACCTGGTCCGCGCCGCGCTGTGGGCGCTGGAGCAGGGCGTGCCGCCGGACACCGTGCTGCGGATTTCGCTCGATTCGGCCAAGCAGCATCTGTGCGCCAGCGCCGAGGCGCCCGCCGGCATGCTGCGCCAGAAATTCGCAGTGGCGCTGGAGCTGAACCGGCTCAAGCAGCGCGCCAACGCCGACTTTCGCGCCCTGCTGGCGGTGCACGAGGCCGGCCATGGCCTGATCTACAGCCTGCTGTTCGGGCGCGCGCCGCAGGAGATCAAGATCAACATTGCCTCTTTCGAGGGCGGCTACAACAGCTTTTCAAGCCTGAAGGCCCGCACCCGCCAGAACTGCCTGGACATGGTCTGCGTCGGCCTGGCCGGGCGGCTGGCCGAGGAAATGGTGTTCGGCGAGATGGCCTGCACCACCGGCGCCGAGCAGGACTACAAGCAGGCGACCGAGGAGGCGGCGCGCTACATCCGCCACCACGGCTTCGGCGGGCGCATCAGCCGCACCGACGTGACCCGCGAGAGCGAGCAGCACCTCAACACCGACATCGCGCCCAGCAACGCGGCCATCGAGGCGCTGCTGCAGGAGCAGCAGGCGCGGACCCGCGCATTGCTGGCGCTGCACCGTCGGGCGCTGACGGCGATGGCCGAGGCGCTGCAGGCGCACGGCTTTATCGACAAGCAGGGCATGGCGACGCTGATGGCTGCGCACGGCACGCAATTGGCACCGGCTGCGGATGCCGACGAGCCGCTGGTGCTGGAGCCGTTCGCCGAGCGGCTGGCGCGCTTTGTACAGGGGATGTGACGGCGTCCAGGCTGGCTTGGGCTGCGCTTTATTGCTATTGAATTGATAGCTTTTTGCGCAGGTGGATTATGCGCTGCAGCCTGTTTTTGTTTGAAAAGTTTGAAAAAAGCGATTGAGCCAGTGCTGATGGCAACCAGCACAAAGCCCTTGCTGGCCTCATTGATCCGCTACCGCCTCCAGGCGGACCAGGCAGCAGGCAGTTCATCCTTGCCTGAAGCCCAGTGCGCCCAAGCCAGACCCACGACAAATGCGGTCGAGAGCAGGGCGATTGCAGGCCAGAGCGGCAGAGCACCTGGCAAAAGCCAGTAGGTCAAAAAAATCACGCCACATCCCGCGCAGAGTGAACCCCAGAAGCGCCCAAGGCTGAAGTCGCCGGCAAGCGCGGTGAGGATGGCGACAAGATTTTTCAGCATGCTGTTCTGCCTGGAAAGCCAGGCGTGCAGGTGAGGGATGTCTGCAATGACCAGTTTACAAGTGTCACGCTACGCATTTCAAATTCCAAGGAAAGCGTACACAGCGGCGATAAATGCGAAACAGCACAAAGCCCAATTGAGGTTCGACAGAAAATTTCTGCGATGGACATTGCCTTGCTCAGTGAAGAGTTGCGGTATCAAGGCGGCTACGAGTGGCAACAGATTTGCGGTCAGCTGATGCCTTCCGCTGCGGTAGTGGCCAAGCATCTGGAAAAAGTGATAGCCGGCACGCACAAAAAAGAATATGGCAGGCACAAACGCGATGATGGAGAGGATCACTGCAATGAACGCCAGAAGATCTTTCATGAATTTTCTTTGAGGGCTAGGGTTGCCAGGGCAGTGCTTTGCTTATGGGATCGCTGTTAGCGAAGAGTCTCAGTTATTAAGCAAAGGTTAGGCCGCGTTCTGAAGGATCCGTCGCTCTGCCTGTTCTGCCTGAGGATCCAGTCTTGCGGGTGAAGGCAGTTTCCAGTAGTGCTCTGCTAAACCGACTGACTAGAGATAAAAACTAAGCAACCCATCTGAACTTTGGATACCAAGAATGTCCATGATGCGCTCTATTTCAAGGCCAAAATGTTCACGCCCTTCGGTGTCTTCATATTGGACAGCTTCAAGCGTCACCTGAAATTGCTTTAACGCCCAAAGCTTTGACGAGTTGGCTGGCAGTCCAATGAGGAGCGTATCCACAAGTTGATTGACGACCCGCGAAAGTCGCTCACGCTCTGGCTCGGGGTCAATGCCGGGCAGACCTGCCACCTTGGGTTCCTGGCGAAATTTTTTCAGTTGGCTGATGACGCTTGCACTTATCACCAGGGGCATATCGGTAATGTTGGTGATGGGGTCGAGCTGCATTGGTTTCCTTTGATCAGTCATTTGCGCAAACAGTCCGGCACAAATTGCCAGCAATACGATTGTCAAAGTAACAGGGCGTGAAGTGAACATTTTCAAGGTCGAGCGAAGTTTTGAAAAAGCAATTTTCCGGTTTATGCAAGCTGTAGAGCAGGGAAATAGCGATGAATCCAGTGGCGTGCCCTTGCCGATAGTAATGTTCCCATGCCTTTTTACCTGCCTTGAACATGTCGTACTCAACCTCCCCAGCACCCCTTGCGCCCACAGCGGCAGCGGCTTGGCAAAAGCCGTCACTTTCTCGCCCTGACGCATCGCCACCAGCTGCGGCCCGCCGTCTTCGAGTCTTGGCCGGCGGCACGTCGTGGCCGCCTTCCTGCACCCGGCGCCGCACCCGCGCCAGCAGCCGCTGCGGGTCGTCGAGTGCCACGATGTAAAGCGCCACCACATAGCCCCGCGCCAGCGCTTCTTCGATCAGCGCCAGCTTGGATGCATGGGAAAACACGGTTTCGCTGACAAAGGACTCGCCCCGCGCCAGCTGCAGGGCGCGCTGCGCATCGGCCCA
>JAQGNK010000566.1 GCA_028291905.1 Polaromonas sp. | reverse complement strand
GGTGCGGATGGGCATGGGGCTCGCGGCCATCCCAGGCAAAGCCATGCGCGTGCTGGTGGTGCGCGTCGTGCCGATGGGCGTGGCTGTGGTGGAGCAGCTCATGCGCGTGCTCATGCGCATGCTGCTCGCGCAGGTGTAGCCACACGCCCAGCCCCATCAGCGCCGCCGCGCACCAGAACAGCCAGCCGGGCCACTGCGGCCACAGCGCCAGCGATATCACCACGCCGAACAGCGGCGCCACGGAAAAGTAAGCGCCGGTCCGGGCTGTTCCAAGCGTCCTGAGCGCCACCACGAACAAGGTCAAGCTCAGGCCATAGCCCAAAAACCCCACCACCGCCGCCTGGCCGATCACCGTCCCGCCCGGCAGCGCCGCGCCGCCGGCCAGGGCCAGGGCAGTGTTGCCGGCGCCGGCCAGCAAGCCCTTCAGGCAAGCCACCAGCATCGCGTCGTTGCTCGACACCTTGCGCGTCAGGTTGTTGTCCAGCGCCCAGCACAGGCAGGCGCCGGCAATCAAGAGCGCGCCGGGCGACAGGCGCAAGCCGCCCGGCTGCCAGGACAGCAGCACGCCGCCCAGCGCAATCGCCATCATGCCGATGACGATGCGCCGGTCGGCGTTTTCCCGGAACAGCAGCCACGCCATCAGCGCCGTCAGCACGCCTTCGAGGTTCAGCAGCAGCGAGGCGGAGGCGGCGCTGGCGCGCGCCAGCCCGTGCATCAGCAGCGCCGGCCCCAGCATGCCGCCGGCGATGATGGCGCCCAGCAGCCACGGCCACTCGGCGCGGGGAATCGCCAGCGGCCCGGCAGGCTGGCCGCCAGCCCGTTGCCGCCAGCGGCGCAGCAGCAAAAGTCCGCCCAGCCCCAGGCCGCTGCCCAGGTAGAGCAGCCCCGCCAGCAGCAGCGGCGGCACATCGCCCACCAGCAGCTTGGCCAGCGGCGTGCTGGCGCCAAACAGCAGCGCAGCCGCCAGCGCGGGAAAGGCAGAGTGAAAGGACACGGCCATGATTGGAGCCATCCGTTTTAAGCAGCCAACAATTTAAACATCAAACTAAATATCAGACCGCCTGGTTGGCTGTCTGACTAAGACGTGCATTCCCCGCGTCATTCCCGCGAAGGCTCAAATCCAGTGCCGCATGCCCAACTTCGGCTGGATTCTCGCCTTTGCCGGAATGGCGGTTTTTGTGTTGAGGCAGGCAGCCAGAGGGCCATCACCTGACTTGCAACAGCTGCGGCACGGCAGTGAGTCCGCTACAGAATAAATAGCTGATTGCGAAAGCGCTGCCTGCGCTGAAGGCACTTTTCATGCTCAACCGCGCAAGTTGACCGCTCACCCCGCATTTCTCCTTCCCCGGCGGGGAAGGCGCCAAAAGCAGCGCGCCCCTGAAAAGATGTGTGCATGCGGCAGCAGCGCGGAAGGACAAACACAGGGGAAGGGCGAGTTTGCCCGATTGAGCATGAAAAATACTGATGAGCTACCTGGCTCAGACACAAAAGCCGTCATTCCTGCCTTCGCAGAATGACGTGGGGGAAGGCGTGCCCGAGGCAAGTAGCCAATCAGGTGAAAAATGGCCCCGGCGCAGGCAGTGGTTGCGCAATAAGCTACTGATTTAATAGCAAATTGACGACCGGGAAGATGCTGCCGCAAGCCAGGATGACTACGCTCTGGCTGCAATCAATCAATTGAAAACGGGCGCATGCCAGCTGCCCGGCCCATCAGGCCCTTGAGGCGCAGGGCGTTCAGATGTCGCGCATGACCGCCGGAATCTCATCGAGCAGCTCGCGCGCCAGCAAGCCCAGCCGGCCATGGCGCTCCAGCAGCCGGTCGCCCGACAGCGCATGCAGCACCACGCCCCAGGCCGCCGCCTGCGCCAGCGGCGCGCCGCGCGCGGCCAGCCCGGCCATGATGCCGGCCAGCACGTCGCCCGAGCCCGACGTGCCCAGGCCGGCATTGCCCGACTCGTGGCGCCACGCCTGGCCGTCGGGCGCCATGATGAAGGTGGTCGCGCCTTTCAGGGCGATCACCGCATCGATCCGGCGCGCCATGTCCCGCGCCACGGCGGGCGCATCGGCCGTCACCTCGTCCTTGGCCAGGCCGCTCAGATGCGCCATTTCGCCGGCATGCGGTGTCAGCAGCAGCGGCTGGTCGAAGCGCGGCTGCTGCAGCACCACGTCCATCGCCAGCGCATCGAGGATGACCGGCACGTCCTTGAGCCGGGCCAGCAGCTGCAGGACGAAGTCGCAGCTGCCTTCGCCGCCCATCAGGCCGGGGCCGATCAGCACCGCCGCGCTGCGGGCCGCGCACGCTTCAAGCAGATCAGCGCCCGACGCCAGCAGGGCGCCATCGGGTGCTTCAGGCAGGCCGATGACGCGCGCCTCGGGCATGACCAGCGCCAGTCCGGGCGCCACGCTTTGCGCCGTGGCAATCGTCAGCTTGCCGGCGCCGGCGCGCAGGGCGGCCGTGGCGGCCAAAATCGCGGCGCCCGGAATTTCGCGGCTGCCGGCCACTACCAGCACCTGTCCCCGGCCCTCCTTGTCGGCTGCATCATCGGCCGCTGGCAGCGGCCAGTCGCGCAGGGTGAGTCTGTTCAGGGTTTGCATAGGCTTGACCAGAGTTGAGAGGTAAAAATCGACGCGGTGCGGCTCACGGGCTGGGCGCCACCGACGCATCGGGCTCGGCGGTGACCGGCGTGCCTTCTTCGAGCAGCGGCGCCAGGAAGTTCACCAGGTCCAGCCGGTAGGCCGGCTCCTCGTCGCCGCCTTCGTCCCGCACGGCGCGGTAGGAGGTCACGCTGCAGTTGGGAATGTCGCCGAGCCGGTCGAGGCCCAGGATGGTCGCCTCGTCCATCTGCTCGACCAGGTAGCGCATGCAGTTCACGATGACCTGGTGCGCCACCACCAGCACCCGCTGGCCGGCGTATTCGCGGGTCACCATCTCCAGCAGGCTGCGCAGCCGCAGGATGACGTCGCACCAGCTCTCGCCGCCCGGCGGGCGAAAGTAGAACTTGCCGACATGGGCGCGCTGCTCGCTCAGCTCGGGGTCTTTGTCGGTGATGCCCAGGTGCGTCAGCCGGTCCAGGATGCCGAACTCTTTTTCACGCAGGCGCTCGTCCAGCCGCAGTTTGGTGCTGGAGGCGATGCCGGCGGTGCCCAGCAGCAGCCGGGCGGTTTCCTGCGCCCGCACATAGGGCGAGCAGAGCACGACCTGGGGCTGCTCCGGCGGCGCCAGCTCGCCGAACCAGCGACCCAGGCTTTCGGACTGGCGCCGGCCCAGGCCCGAGAGCGGCACATCGATGTCGCGCGTAGCGATGTCGATGACATGCAGGCCGCCCGCCTCGGCCGCGTCCCGCGCCACGTTGCCGGCACTCTGGCCGTGGCGGATCACCCACAAGATTTGCGGCAGCTTGGGCGTCATAAAGAGTTCCGTAAAAAATTCTGACTTGGGCAAGCCCTTGATGAATGCTTAAACCATTTCTGCACGATAACCAGCTTGAGCTCAATTCCCTGTCAGACGCCTGGCTTTTTGGCGTAGGAGATTGCCGAAGCCGGTACTGCTCGCTTCGGCTGGAGGGCCAGAATTTTTTTATCAAAAAACATGATGCAACCGCCTTGGCTCAGCATCCATCCGTCCATTGACTGCCTGCTGACGGCCGTGAGGTTAGCATGGCCTTCAACCTCAAATGTTGCCAATTGTATTTTTTTAAATTAACGGCTAATTGAGTAACATTAGCCTTTTAAGAAAAAATCAGATTTTGACTTTTGAACTAAAAGCATCGCCCAGCTTTTTAAAGGGTAACGGACCTGTGCGAACCCTGATGCGAAGCCATGACTGGACTGCCTCCCGGCTGGGTGATCCCTGCACTTGGCCGGAGTCGCTTAAAACGCTGATGCGTCTCATGCTTGACTCCAAAACGCCTGTGTTTATGGCCTGGGGGCCTGATCTGTCCTTTTTATACAACGATGCCTACCTGACCATTCTGGGGCAAAAACATCCTGCGGCCCTGGGGCGGCCTTTTCAGGAGGTGTGGCCGGAAGTCTGGGCCGATGTGGCACCCATCGTCAGCAAAACACTGGCCGGAGAGCCTGTTTATTATGAGAATTTTCCCTTCACCATCAACCGCCAGGGCGAAGGTGAGCAAGCCTGGTTCAACTTCTCCTATGTTCCTGTCGAAGGGCTGGATGGCCAGATCGCCGGCCTGTACTGTGCGCTGACGGAAACCACGGCACAGGTGCTGGCCGAAAAAACCCGGCAGGCAGAATCTCACCGCCTGTACAGCCTGTTCGAGCAGGCCCCCAGCTTCATGGCGGTCTTGCGCGAGCCCGGCCATGTTTACGAACTGGCGAACACCGCCTATCTTCAGCTGGTGGGACGAAGCAAGAATCTGATCGGCAAGCCCTTCCGTGACGTGCTCCACAAAATCCAGAGCCAGGACTATCTGGCCCTGCTCGACCGGGTGTATGCCACGGGCCAGCCCTTCATCGGCAAACGGATGGCGCTCATGGTGCCGCGGCAGGCCGACGGGCAGCCCGAGCAACGCTACGTGGATTTCATCTTTCAGCCCATCACCGGCGCAGACGGGGTTGTCAACGGCGTTTTCATTGAAGGCAGCGATGTCACGGACCATGCCCGCGCCATTGATGAATTGCGCGAAAGCAGGCGGATTGCACTGGAAACGGCCCAACACCTCGATGCGTTGCTGCAGGCCGCGCCGGTGGGCATCGCGCTGGCCGACACTGAAGGCAGGCTGCTGCGCACCAACGCGGCCAGCCGCCTGCTGTGGGGCATCGATCCGCTGGATAAAAACGTCCGTGAATACGCCCAATGGAAAGGCTGGTGGGCTGAAGACTCGGACAGGCCTGGCCGCCGGCTTGAACCGCACGAATGGGCCATGCCCCGCACCTTTCAAGGCCAGGAGTTGTCGCGCGACACCGTCGAGATAGAGCCTTTCAACGAACCCGGCGTTCACCGCACCATCCTGAACTGCGGCGCGCCGGTGCGCAGCAGCGACGCAAAAATCATTGGCTCGGTGGTCGCGCAGATGGACATCACCGACCTGGTGAAAACCCAGGCAGCGCTGCGCGGGACCGTGGCCCGCTATCACACGATTGCCAATGCCATCCCGCAGATGGTCTGGGCCACGCTTGCTAACGGCCACCATGTTTACTTCAACCAGCAATGGTACGAGTACACCGGCGTGGCGCAGGGCGCTACGGACGGGGAAGGATGGAAGGCGCTGTTTCATCCCGAGGAGCGGGAAGTAGCGGCAAAAAAGTGGCGCCACAGCCTGGCCAGTGGCGAGCCTTACGAGGTCGAATACCGCCTGCGCCATCACTCCGGCGAGTACCGCTGGACCCTGGGCCGGGCGCTGCCGGTGCGCGACAGCGAAGGCACCATCGTGCGCTGGATGGGAACCTGCACTGACATTCATGAGCAAAAGCTGGCGCAGGAGGCGCTGCAGCAAGCGGACCGGCTCAAGGATGAATTCCTGGCCATGCTGGCGCACGAATTGAGAAACCCGCTGGCGCCGATTGCGACGGCGGCAGAACTGCTGTCCATGGGTACGCTGGACAAAGAGGGCGTCTGGAAGTTGAGCGAAGTGATTTCACGCCAGGCCAGGCACATGACCCGCCTGATTGACGACCTGCTGGATGTGTCGCGCGTCACACGGGGGCAAATCACGCTGGACAAAAAGCCGGTGGACCTCAAAAGCGTGATTGCCGAGGCGGTCGAGCAAGTCAAACCACTGGCCGAGACCAAAGGCCACCATTTGGAGATAGAGCAGCGCGGCGAGCACAGCCTGGTGCTGGGCGACAGGTTGCGGCTGGTGCAGGTGCTGGCGAACGTTTTAAACAATGCCATCAAATACACGCCCAATGGGGGCCATATCGCCGTTCGGATGGCCGAAGACAAAAACCAGCTGACGCTGAGCGTGCAGGACAACGGCATCGGCATGTCGCGCAAGCTCATGGGCCTGGCTTTTGAGCTTTTTACCCAGGGTGAAAGAACCTCCGACCGCGCGCAGGGCGGGCTCGGCATTGGCCTGGCGCTGGTGCGCAGCCTGATTCAGCTTCATGGCGGAACCGCCAGCCTGGAAAGCGGCGGCCTGAACCAGGGCAGCAAGCTGACGATGATGCTGCCGCGCCTGGTGCTGGACGACCAGCAGCCGGGCCGTCCTGATGGCGGCGATGCGCCTGCCAAACCGGCCCGTGATTCGCTGCGGATCATGGTGGTCGATGACAACATCGATGCCGCCCGGCTGCTGGGCCTGTTTGTCGAACTGCTCGGGCACGAAGTCTTTGTGGAGTTTCATCCGGCCAGCGCCATTGAATGCGCGCGCAAGGTAATGCCTCACCTGTGCCTGCTCGATATCGGGCTGCCCGACATGGATGGCTATTCCCTGGCACGGCAGCTTCGACTGATACCCGGCATGAAGACCGCTGTGCTGGCAGCGGTGACCGGCTACAGCCAGCCCAAGGACAAGCAGGCCGCTTTCGCCGCGGGCTTCAACTTTCACTTTGCCAAGCCCATCGACACCCGGCATCTGGCGTCATGGCTGAGGGATGTGGGGTCGCAAACCGCCAGCCAGGGAAAGCTGGAGCTTGCCAAGGTATGAAAGGCATCCGCGCATCAGCCTGAAACCCAAACGGCCGGCGACAGCGGCTCTCAGGCCGAGGCGCGCGGCTTGCGGTTGACCAGCACGATGCCCGCCGCCACCATGGCCAGCGCGGCCAGCAGGACGGGGGTGACCTGCTCGCCCAGCCACAGCGCGCCGAACAGCAGCGCAAACAGCGGCGTCAAAAAGACAAACACCGAGATTTTGGTGGCCGGGTAGCGCCCGAGCATCCACATCCAGGCCAGGTAGCTGGCAAAGGCGCCGATCACCGTCTGCACCGCGAGCGACACCATGCCGAAGGCGCTGAAATGCCAGACCCAGGCCTCGCCCAGCGCCAGCGACACGGCGGGAAAGGCCACGGCGCTGACCGCCAGCTGGTAGAACAGCAGCTTTTCCGGCGCAATCTTCGTCAGCCCGGAGGCGCGGATCACCACCGTGGTCAGGCCCCAGAGCATGCCGGCCGCCAGCGCCAGCAGGTCGCCGTGCGCGGTCGAGGCCGCGCCGCCCGAAAAGCCTTCGCGCAGGGCGAACACCACCGCCACGAAGGCGCACAGCAGCCCGGCCCATTGCAGGCCGCGCAGCTTTTCCGACCCGACCCACAGCGGCACCAGCAGCGCCACCCAGAACGGCGAGGTGTACAGGAACACCGTCAGGCGCGAGGCCGTGGTGTATTGCAGGCCCAGGTAGATGCAGGCGAACTCGGCGGCGAACAGCGCGCCGGCCAGCAGCCCGGCGCCAAGCGAGCCGTCGCGGCTGAACAGCGGCACCCGGCGCCAGGCGCACCACGCCCAGAGCAGCGCGGTCGCGCCGACCAACCGCAGCGAAGCCTGGAACATCGGCGGTATCTCGGCAATCGTGGCCTTGATCAAGACTTGCTGCAGGCCCCAGAACAGGCAGCAGCCGAGCAGCAGGGAAACGGCGAGGGTGTCGAGGTGGGTTTTGCGAACGGCGGCGGTCATCCGTCGATGGTAGCCGGCGCCCTGCGGCGCTGCAGCAGCATCGCCCTGGCCGGCCATCACGGCCTTCCTTCTGCTCCTGAATTCATAGCTGCTCGCGCAGGCCATACCTGCGCCAGGGGCCTGTTCGGCCTGATTTAACAAGTGTCTCGGCTAGCCGCAACCGTCATTCCCGCGAAGACAAAAATCCAGCCGGAGCGGGGCATGGGGCACTGGATTCCCGCCTTCGCGGGAATGACGCAGGGGAAATAAATGTTTGAGGCAGGCAGCCCATCAGGCTGTTTGATGCTGAAAATTTGCTGGCTGGCTGGCTGGCTAAAGCGAGCGCGTCCTGGCGTCGTGGGCGGCAAGCCCTACCATTGCAGCACCTCCCCAACTAGGCGCTGCCGTGGACCATAAATGGCTGGAAGATTTCATTGCCCTGGCGCGAGAACGCAGCTTTTCAAGAGCGGCCGAGTTGCGCCATGTCACGCAGCCCCAGTTCTCGCGGCGCATCCGGGCGCTGGAGCTGTGGGCCGGCGCGGAGCTGGTCAACCGCGCCGTCATGCCGCTGGCCCTGACGGCGGCCGGCGAGGCGCTGCTGCCGGTGGCGCGCCGCGCCGCGTCGGGGCTCAATGAGGTGTGGGCGCGCATCCGCCATGCCGGGGCGGCGCTGGACTGGGTCACGCTGGCGACCGGCCGCACGCTGTCGCGCACCGCCGTGCCGGACTGGCTGGCCCGCGTCAAGCAGGGCGCGGGCGAGTTCCGGCTGCGCATCCTGACCGGCTCCATCCACGAGGGCGCGGCGGCGCTGGAGCAGGGCACGGCGGACTTTTTGCTGTCGTTCACCCATCCGCGCCTGCCGCTGCTGCTCGATGAGCGGGCGTTCGAGGGCACCACGCTGGGCACCGAGGAACTGGTCGCCGTCAGCGCCCCGCAACCCAGCGGCCGGCCCCGGCATGCCCTGCCGGGCACCGCCGACAAGCCGGTGCCGGTGCTGGGCTATGCCCCGACGCTGGCGCTCGGGCAGATCCTCCAGGACGGGCTCAGCCGCGCCGCGCGCGACCTGCACCTGCATCTCGTCACGGAATCGGACTTTGCCGAGTCGCTGCATGAGCAGGCGCTGCAGGGCGTCGGCCTGGCCTGGCTGCCGCGCGGCCTGGTGGGCGGCGACCTGCGCAGCGGGCGGCTGGTCGAGGCCGATGGCACCGGGGCGGCGGTGCGCTTTGAAATCCGGCTGTACCGCCCCAGAAGCCAGCGCAACGAGCTGGTGCAGCGCATCTGGGCGGCCAGCCTGCCTTTCGGCCGCTGATTTCGTTTTATTGAAATGAACCGGTCCCGCATGCCAGCATGCGTGATGCGCATGGCCCGGCAAATCCCGACTTCTAGACTGGCAGCACCAACCAGGAGTTATGCGATGACTGCAACCCGTTTTTCCTTCCACCGTCGCGGCGCAGGCCGCCTGCTCTGCCTTGCCGCCGCCGGGCTGCTGGGGCTGCCGGCCGCCTGGGCGCAGGCCTGGCCCGCCGGCAAGCCGGTGTCGCTGGTGGTGGGCTACCCGGCCGGCGGCAGCGTCGATCTGGTGGCGCGCATCATCGCCGAGCCGCTGGCCAGGCGGCTGGGCACGCCGGTGGTGGTGGAGAACGTCGGCGGCGCCGGCGGCACGCTGGGCGCGCAAAAAGTGGTCAATGCCAGCCCCGACGGCTACACTCTGCTGCTGGGCTCGGGCAGCGAGGTGTCGATTGCCAGGCTGTTCAACAGCGCCGTCAAGTACAACGGCGAGACCGACCTGGCGCCCATCGGGCTGATCGGCATCACGCCGATGGTGTTCGTCACCAACACCAAGACCGGCATCAAGACGATTGAAGAGGCGATTGCCAAATCCAAGCGCGAGCGCAACCAGCTGAGCTTCGCATCGTCGGGCATCGGCACCCCGCTGCACATGTCGGGCGAGCTGATCAACCTGCTGGCCGGCACCACCTTTTTGCATGTGCCGTACCGGGGCGCGGCCCAGCAGGTGCAGGACCTGCTGGGCGGCAACATCGACTTCAGCGTCTCGGTGCTGTCCTCGGCGCTGCCGCACATCGAGTCGGGCAGGATGATCCCGCTGGGCGTAACGACGGCGGCCCGCTCGCGCGCCGCGCCGCAGATTCCGGCGCTGGGCGAGAACCCGCGCCTCAAGGGCTATGACATGAATGTCTGGTTCGGCCTGTTCGGGCCGGCCAGGCTGCCGGCGCCGATGGCGGCGCGGCTGAACAAGGAGCTCAACGAGATCCTGCGCGAGGAGGCGGTATGGCAAAAACTGCAGAAGGCCGGCATTTCCAACGAGGGCGGCACGCCGCAGGCGCTGACGGCCTTTATCCGGGCCGAAACCCAGCGCGTGCGCAACGTGGTCAACAAGGGCGTGTCTACCGGGGCCGCGTCATGAGCGGTGGGGCTGGCAAGGCGCATGCGGTGCAGCTGGCGCCGCCCGCGCTGGCGCCCTGGGCGGCTTCGCCCGTGGGCACGGCCTATGTGCAGGAGCGCACATCGGGGCAGGCCGGACCGGAGGTGCTGCTGACGGCGCTGGTGCATGGCAACGAATACTCGGGTGCCTGGGCGCTCGATGCGTTTCTGCGCAGCGGGCTGCGGCCCCGGCGGGGGCGCATCACGGCGGCGTTCTGCAACATGGCGGCCTTTGCGCGCTTCGATGAAAACCAGCCTGATGCCTCGCGCTTTGTGGACGAGGACTTCAACCGCGTCTGGGCGGCCGGCGTGCTGGACGGCGCCAGGCGCAGCACCGAGCTGGACCGCGCCCGCGACATCCGGCCCTTTGTTGACCGCGCCTCGCACCTGCTGGACCTGCATTCGATGCACGAGCCCTGCGCGCCGCTGCTGGTCACCGGCCTGCTGCCGCGCAACATCGCTTTTGCGCAAAGCCTGGGCACGGCGTGCCAGGCCATCGTCGATGGCGGCCATGCCGATGGCGTGCGGATGCGCGACCATGGGCCGTTCGGCGACGCGCACGGCGACCGCATAGCCCTCCTGCTCGAAGCCGGCCAGCACTGGGAACCGACATCCCTGCAGGCGGCGCGCAATGTCCTCATGCGCTTCCTGGTGCGCTCTGGCGCGCTGGACCGGCAGGACGTGCCGGCCGGCTGGCTGCAGCCCGACGCAACGCCGCCGGCGCCGGTGCAGGTGACCCACCGGGTGGTGGCCCGGTCGATGGACTTTTCATTCGCGCAGGACTTCAGCGGCGGCGAAACCATCCCCGCTGCCGCGACGCCGATTGCCTGGGATGCCGGCCAGCCGGTGCTGACGCCTTACGACGACTGCGTGCTGGTCATGCCGTCGGTGCGCCAGCTGCGGCCCGGCGTAACAACGGTGCGGCTGGGCCGGCGGGCCTGAGCGCCCGCCTGAACAGGCTGCAGCGCCTCTGGCCAAGGCTCACAGCGGATGCTCGGTGTAGAACCGCCCGCCATGAAACAGCAGCGGCGCGGCGCCTGCGCGGTGGCTGCAGCGCTCGACCTCGCCGACAAAGATCACATGGTCGCCTTCTTCGTAGCGGCTGCGGTTGAAGCATTCGAACGTCGCCGCCGCGCCGCTCAGCAGCGGCGCCCGGCCGGCGCCTTCGGTGAAGGCCACGCCCTGCCAGCGGTCAGCTTGCCGGCTGCTGGCAAAGCGCTCGGCCAGCTCCTTCTGGTCGGCCGCCAGGATGTTGATGGCGTAGTGCGAGCCGGTGCTCAAGGGCGCCATCGAGCTGGCGCCCTGCGCCAGGCTCCACAGCACCAGCGGCGGACTGAGCGAGACCGAATTGAAGGAGTTGGCGGTCAGGCCGACCAGCGCGCCAGCGGCCGTACGGGCCGTCACGATGGTTACGCCGGTGGCGAACATCGCCAGCGAGGCACGGAATTCCTGGGTGGAAAAGCTGGGACGGCCTGCTTTGCGAAGGGTGGAGGGAGGCAGCATAGCCAGCTAATTTACCCCAAGCCCTGCGCGCCTGCGGGCGTCAGGGGCTTGCGGCGGGCCGCTGCGCGGCGTTGGCCATGGCGGCCCGGCCTGCCAGCTCGGCCGGAGCCGGTGCCCAGGGGCGGCAGGCTGGAAGCCTTCAGGGGGCTGTTGATTGCTACTGCTTTCATAACTCCTATCGAAATGCTGCATGCGCCAGAGGGCTGTTCTGCCTGGCCGGATGCGTGCCTCGGCTACTTGCAGCCATCATGCCTGCGAAGTTGAAGTTCCAGTGCCCCATGCCCAGTCCCGGCTGGATTCGCGCCCTTGCGGGAATGGCGCTGCTTGCTTA
Organism: Polaromonas sp.; assembly: GCA_028291905.1. Taxonomy (GTDB): domain Bacteria; phylum Pseudomonadota; class Gammaproteobacteria; order Burkholderiales; family Burkholderiaceae_C; genus Polaromonas. The sequence goes on along the minus strand of JAQGNK010000566.1, from coordinate 3,543 downwards.
CAAATCCAAAGCCCGCATTCATCGCAACAAGCAACCGCGCATTCACGATTTTCAAGTAAAAAAGCCTTGCAGCCCAATAGATGCATGCGCAAGAAGCTATTAAAAATATAGCGCCTGCTGCCAGCACAGTTGGTAACGGCCAGACATATCCCGCGCACAAGCCGACACACGCGCTATACCTGCCCACTATCACAATAGCGTGATTGCCCCCTTGATGGGCAAGATTCAGGATCTCCCATGAAAACGCTTTTACTGGTCCTTGCCGCCACCGGCCTGACGGGCTGTGCGGTGTATCCGCAGCCGGGCTACGACCCCTACTACGGCAGCACGGGCGCACCGATCTATGGGGTCGAGCAGCAGCCGATCTATATCCAAGGCGGCGGCGTCTATAACTCGGGCGGCTATTCCTACCCGCCGGGGTATGCCTACCCCCGCGGCTATTCGCATCCAAGGGGCTATGACTACCCGAGAGGATATGACCGGCCCTACCCACGTCCGGACTCGCGTCCAGACTCGCGCCCTCATTCGCCGCAGGGCGGTCACGGGATGCGGCCGCCGCCGGCAGTCCAGCCGCCGGTTGCCATGCAGCCGCCCGGTCCCGGCATGGGCCGGCCCGGCGCGCAGCCTTGGCGCCCGGCTGGCCCGCCGCCCGAGCAGGCGGGCGGCGTGCCGGTGCAGCCTGGCCGCAGCCCCGGCAATGCCGGCGTCCCGCCCCAGCTCGACCGCAACAACGACGGGGTGCCCGACGGCCCGCTGCAGCGCATCTTCACGCCGGGCCGGAAATAGCCGGGCCGCCATTCAGCTGGCATGAATAAGTGGCTGGCGCATGTCCACAGGGCAAGCCCCGCCGGGGTGATTCGGCTATCGTCAGCCTCACCCTTTCATTCACGCCCGGAGGCCCCTTGGACGCCATTCACTTCTACGAGCCCAAAAGCGGCCATCGCCTGCCGCATGACCCGTTCAACGCCATCGTCGGGCCGCGCCCGATTGGCTGGATATCCTCGCGCAGCCAGGCCGGGCTGCTCAACCTGGCGCCCTACAGCTTTTTCAACGCCTTCAACTACACCCCGCCCATCGTCGGCTTTGCCAGCATCGGCTACAAGGACACGCTGCGCAACATCGAGGCAACCGGCGAGTTCGTCTGGAACCTGGCGACCCGGCCGCTGGCCGAGGCCATGAACCAGACCTGCGCCAGCGTGCCGCCCGAGGTCAGCGAGTTCGAACTGGCCGGCTTGACGCCCGCGCCGTCGCGGCTGGTGGCGGTGCCGCGTGTCGAGGAAAGCCCGGTGGCGTTTGAATGCCGGCGCACGCAGATCCTTCAGCTCGAAGGCATCGATGGCGCCAAGGTGCCGACCTGGCTGGTGCTGGGCGAAGTGGTGGCGGTGCATATTGCCCAGGCATCGCTCAAGGACGGCATCTACGACACCGCCAGCGCCGGGCATATCCTGCGCGCCGGCGGGCCGGCCGACTATTTCAGCGTCGGGCCGGAGCAGCTGTTCAGGATGCGCCGCCCGCGCTGAGCTTCAAAGCCGTTTCCGGCACAGTGAGCGGCTGGAGCGGAATCAGCCTGGCCTGCAGCCGCTCCGGCCAGCGGTTTGCTACTAAATAAATAGCTGCCTGCCCAAGCGTTGCCTGCGCTAATGGCATTTTTCATGCGCAATCGCGCAAGTTTGTCAGTCGCGCTCGGTATTTCTCCTCCCGCTGGGAAAGGCAGGGATGGAGGCCTCCCTGAATCCAATCCGAACCCTCAAAAGCCGGGTGGTGTTTGCCAGTCAAGCTGATCCGGCTCTAGTCGCCTGGGGCGCCGGCGCACCTGGCCCCGGCAGCAGCGCAAAGGCCAGCGCGCCGGCCGCCAGCAGGGCCGCGATGCTTGACAGCACGGCGGTGAACGGCTCCACGCCGTGGCGCGCCGCCAGCGAGGCGACGACACCGGTGAACCACTGCATGGCGGCCACGCCCAGGAACATTGCCATGGTGAAGAGCGCCATTGCCCGGCCGGTGAGTTCGGCCGGGTAGGCCGCCCGCACATCGGCATACTGCAGCACCATGTAGCCCGACAGCAGGCCGATGGCGATGGGCCCGGCCACATCGACCAGCGTGCTGTGGGTCAGGGCGAAGGCCGCGAACAGGCCGGCCAGCAGCAGCGTGAAGCCGATGATCCAGCGGCGCCGGTGCGCCGGGCCGGGATCGAAGCGGCCGAACAGCGGCGGCCCGAACAGCGCCACCAGCGACATCGCCAGCGCCACATGGCCGCTTTGCACCAGCGAAAAGCCGTGCCGCTGCATCAGCATCGGCCCCAGCCACAGCCCGCGCAGCGAGATGAACGAGGCATAGCCGACAGCGGCCAGCAGCACGATGCCCAGCGTGTGCGGCAGCAGCAACAGCGCGCCGAACCGGGCCGTCGCCTGGCGCAGCGTCTCACGCGGCCGGCCCGCAGCGGTGGCCGTGGCCAGGGACGGCGCTGGCTCATGCACCAGCGCATAGATCAGCCCCCAGGACAGCGCCGCCACCCCGCCCAGCACCCAAAAGCCCATGCGCCAGGAGGTCGCCTCGATCAGCCAGGCCAGCGGGGTGCCGGTCAGCAGCATGCCGGTGCCGCCCAGGCCGAGCGCCAGCCCCGACACGGCGGCAAAGCGGTGGGCGGGGAAATGCCGCGCGATGAAGACGGTGCAGACCAGGAAGGCCGGCGCGCAGCCGATGCCGATCAGCACCTGGCCGGCCACCAGCGCGCCGTAGCTGCTGGCCAGCGCCGACAGCGCCGAGCCGGCAATGGCGATGGGAAAGGCCGTCAGCACCGTGCGCCGCACGCCATGCAGGTCGATGCCGATGCCCATGAACAGCTGCATCGCGCCGAACGAAAAATGAAAAGCGCCGGCGAACAGCCCGAGCGCCTGGGCGTCCAGCGCGAAGTCGGCCTGCAGCGCCGCCGCCATCAGCGTGGCTACGGTGCGGTAGGCCTGGCTGAGCGAAAAGGCTGTCGTCAGTGCCAGCAGCATGACCCACGCCGGGCGCAGCGAAGGCGCGGCGGGCGGGCTGGCGCTGGGGGAGGGTGTGGGCACAGGGTTTTCTATCCTGGGTTGTTGCAGCAGCGTCTGGTGCTGCGGGACCATGGGACCAGGGGCTACGGCGCCAGTGGCGTATCCGCCTGGCTTTGCATCACCGCATACAAGCCGGCCGATGGCTTGGTGCTAGGGTATTCATAGCTGCTGGCGCAGATGTTTTCTGCACTGCCGCCACTTTTCATCCCGAATCTTGCAAGTTTTCACCCTCTCTTGAATCCATTGCGAACCTGCCGGAGCGACGCAAATGGCCGCAGAACCTCCCTGCGAGCCAGGGCCGCGGAAACGGCTTTGCCGGGCCGCAGGCGCAGCGGCCCCCTCGGGGGGCAGCGAACCACACGCAGTGGGGAGCGTGGGGGCTCAATGCCTGTGGCCGTGCTCGCCGTGCACATGCTGGTGCGCGATTTCCTCGTCGGAGGCCTGGCGCACGTCCATCACCTTCAGGTTGAAGCGCAGCGCCTTGCCGGCCAGCGGATGGTTGGCA